>JBQCJQ010000190.1:0-4345 GCA_051952615.1 Humibacter sp. | reverse complement strand
CGTCGGTCGGGACCAGGTTCGCCTCTGCTGCGTTGCCGATGCCCTGGTCGTCGTCGGCCGGTCCGGAGACGGCATTGCGCACGTTCGAGATCTTGTCGATCGCGGCGAAGACGTCGTCGTTGAGCAGCCCCTCGTTGAACAGCGTCGCCCGCACGATGCCCGCGTGGTATGCCTCGGTAGCCAGCAGGCCGGCGGCCGCGTCAAGGTAGGTGCGGTTGGAGATGAACGGCGCGGCGCCCTTGAACGCGGTGACTCCCACGTCCTCGAAGAGGAAGGCCGCGAAGAGGAAGTTGAGGTCGTTCGCGTAGGCGTCGAACGTCTCCCCTTCCTTGATCAGGCCGGCGGCCTGGGCGGCAGCGGTGAAGCTCTGGTCGAGGGAGATCGCCGGGCGCGATGCGGCGGCCGAACCGAGTGCACCGCGCAGGAACGTCACGTGGCCCTTCTCGTCCATGGCGATCTCCCGCGCGATGTTGCGCACGAGGACGCTCTGGAAGTCGACCGGCTTGCCGCCGGAGACGTCACCGGGAGTGCCGGTTCCGCCGACGAGGTCGGCAGGGAGGCCTTCGCCGGTGGATGCCCGCAGGTAGAACTCCGCCTCGAGGTACTCGAGGTTGAGTGCGAAGTTGAGGATCGACGCGTCGCTGATCGCGTTCGGGTCGAAGTCGCTCGACTCGGCGTCGCCCGCGGCCACCGCGACCATCTTGTCGAGCTGTTCGGCGTCGGTCGACGTCTCCGCACTGCGGGCGGCTGCGTCGTTGAGGAACTGGTTGTCTGACATGTGTACGTCTGCCTTCCTGGTCGGCTCGGTACATTCCTAGCAAGGGCGAAATGTAATATCGAGTACAAAGCGCAACCGGAGGTGCTGATGTCCGTCGCGTCCGAGAGGCGTGCACCGCTGACACCGAAGGGGCAGCAGACGCGAGCGCGGATCATCCGGACTGCGGCGGACCTGATGCTCGATCGCGGAGCGAACGCTACGACCCTCGAAGAGATCTGCACAGCGGCCGACGTCGGCAAATCGCAGATCTATCACTACTTCGACGACAAGTCGGAGCTCGTGCGCGGCGTCATCGAGTTCGAGACCGAACGGGTCATGGGCGGCCATGAGCCGTTCTTCGAGCGCATGTCCTCGTGGCTGGACTGGGACGCGTGGAAGGCCTTGATCGTGGCGATTCAGCGACGGAACGGATTCGTCGGCGGATGCCCGCTCGGGTCGTTGGCGAACGAACTGGCCGACTCGGACGAGACGGCCCGCAAGGCGCTGAACGAGGCCTTCAACCGATGGGAGCGCGGCTTCGAGATCGGACTGCGCCGCATGCTCGAGACCGGCAACCTGCGCCCTGGAACGGACGTGGCTTCCCTGGCGACGTTCCTGCTCAGTTCCCTTCAGGGCGGCCTGCTGCTGAGCCAGACCCGCAGGGACGCCGCCCCGCTGGAGGGAGCGCTGGACTCCGCGCTGAGCTACGTGCGCAGCTTCGCGGCGTAGGCGAACTGCGAGGCGTCAGCTTGCTTTGACGGCCAGGCTGTCGATGTAGTCCAGCGCCATGTCGAGGGCGGACGCCATCGGTGCGGAGTCTCCGGCCGCCTGCGCGAGCAGATAGCCGCCCTGGAGCGCAGCGAGCAGCCCGTTGGCGACGTAGTCCGCATCGACCTGAGGGCCGAGCATCCCGCGCTCCTGCATCCGGGCGAGGGCCTCGGAGATCAACGTCGTCCAGGTTCCGAACAGCCGTGCGAGCTGCTCACGTGCGAGCGCGTCGTGATCCGCCACGTCGCCGGCCAGAGACCCGAGGGCGCACCCGTAAGCGCCGTGCTGCAGGTCGTTCGCCTGCACGAGAGCGTCGCGCCAGCGACGAAGCCCTGCGACACTGGAGACGCGGCCGAGGCGCTCCTGCTCACGCCGGATGACGAGGTCGCCGGTGAACTCGATGACGTCCCTGACCAGCTCGCTCTTGTCGTGATAGTGACGGTAGAGCTGAGACTTGCTGGTGCCGGATGCCGCACGCACGTCATCCAGCGTCGTTGCGTCGACGCCTTTCATGCGCATCAGCTCGGCCGCAGCGGAGACGATGCGCGCTCGCGTCTGCGCACCGCGCGGGGTCAGGCGTGGATTGGGCCCGCTCTCCGCCACGTCAGACATGTTCCTATGGTACTGAGCGGTCCAGTTGATCCAACGGAAACCGGATCGCGTCGCGCAGGGTCTTCGCGTCGCGCGTCACCCTGGCCAGGAGCATCCCTCCCTGAATGCCGGCCAGCAACGCCGTGGCGACGTTCTCAGGGGCACGCGTGCTCGCGATCGTCCCCTGGCACTGAAGCCGCCCGACCGTCCCCTCCACCAGCGTTGTCCACTCGTCGAGGAAGGCCGCCCGCGGAGGCTCGTGCGTGTTCGCCCTCGATGCGGCGGGACTCATCGCCTTGGCGTGTGCCGAGTCCGGACACACGAGCTCGTCGACGAGGCGATCGCACCACCGGTACAGGTCGGCAAGGCCTTCGACGCCGGCGAGCTCGTGACGATCGCGGCAGAGCGCACTGCGATAGGGCTCGTCATGCTGGGTACTCGTCGATGCCGTCAGCGGCGAGCGCCGCGCGCCGATCTGGGCCATGTCGAAAGGTTACCTAACACGGGACTATTCAGTCCAGATATTGCGTTCTTCGAACTGACACAGTCCGGCGCTGAACCGCACGTACCGCAGACAGGGCGCGGTGACTAGCTTCGGGACTGAGCGAGTGCCAGAGAAGAACGGAGGTGAACGAGCTGATGGCGAGCGAGGCAGCGGAGACGGATGTCTATCGGCCGCATCATCCCGTCGACCTCCGTCAGACGGTGCGACCTCTCGGCTACGGCGCCGCCGATCCGACGTTCCGATTCACCGCCGACGGGTTCTGGCGAGGCGTTCTCACCCCTGACGGCGCCGCGAGTCTCCGAGTGCAGGGTGGAACGGGCGCTGACCGCGGCGCGTTCCGGATCGAATCCTGGGGGCCCGGCGCGCGGTGGGCGCGCTCGTCCGCCCCCGACCTGCTCGGAGCTCGCGACGACTGGAGCCACCTCGACCTCTCGCGAAGCCCGAAGCTGGCGGAGATCCGACACCGGAACCCCGGCCTGTTCCTCACGCGCACCGGTCTCGTCTTCCCGGCGCTGGTCGGCGCCGTGCTTGCCCAGAAGACGACGGGCCGCCAGGCACGCGACTCGTGGCGGCAGCTCGTCGTGCGCTATGGCGCCGCAGCACCGGGCCCTGTGCCGGCCGGCCTGATGGTGCCGCCGAGTCCGGAGCAGTGGAGCCGCATCCCGTCGTGGGGGTGGCATCGCGCTGGTGTTCAGCCCAGCCAGTCGCGCACCGCCGTTGCGGCCGCCCTTCGCGCGACATCCCTCGAGCGATTGGCCGAACTCGATCCCGCCGACGAGAAGCTGAGTTCGGGACTCCGAAGCATTCCGGGTGTCGGCCCGTGGACGGTGGCCGAGACGACGCAGCTCTCCCACGGCGACCCCGACGCGGTCAGCGTCGGCGACTACCATCTCGCGAAGGACGTCGGCTGGGCCCTCGTCGGCAGTCCCGTCGACGACGACGGCATGCTCGAACTGCTCGAACCCTGGCGCGGGGAGCGGCAGCGGGTCATCCGCCTCATCTACGCAGGCGGCCTGCGCAGGCCGAGGCAGGCGCCACGGCTCACCATCCAGGACCACCGCCGCAACTGACCACTATCATCACTGGACCATTTGGTCCCATTAGCTCTAGTCTGGAAGTGCCATGCCTGAGATCACAGCCCACGAGAAGTACGAGCGATTCGCCGAGCTCCACCGCGGCCCTGAGACGTTCATCATGCCCAACGTGTGGGATGTCCCCTCCGCGCTCCTCTTCAAGGAGGCCGGATTCGGTGCGATCGCCACGTCGTCGGCAGCCTTCGCCGCGACACTGGGACGCATCGACGGCATCCATGCCGTCAGCCGCGAGACGCATCTCGACCACGCCGCGCTGCTCACCTCGGCGTCCGGCCTGCCGATCAACGGGGACTTCGAAGACGGCTACGGCGCCACCCCCGAGGATGTGGCGGCCACGGTCGAGGCGGCCATCGACCGCGGCCTCGCCGGCATCGGCATCGAGGACACCTCGGCGGATCCCGAGCACCCCATCCGCGACTTCGACGACGCGGTCCGTCGCATGCAGGCCGCCGCCGCGGTCGCCCGCGGAAGGATCGTGCTGACCGGCCGCACGGACAACTTCCTGTGGGGCATCGACGACCTCGACGACACCATCCGACGTCTCACGGCGTTCGCGGAAGCCGGCGCTGATGTGCTTTACGCGCCGGGCCTGCCCGACACCGCGGCCATCCGCGCCGTCGTCCAAGCCGT
>JBQCJQ010000189.1:0-9028 GCA_051952615.1 Humibacter sp. | reverse complement strand
CGTCGGGCAAGGGAATGGGATTCGAATGGACCCATCGCGCTTACAGCGCTGAGCTCGCCGCATATGCACAGTCGGACATCCAGGCGGATTTCGACCTGGCCGTCTACGGACGCGAAACCTATCTCGGCATGTTCGGATACTGGGCAACCCAACCGACCGCCGAGAGCACCGACGACGAGCGGGCGCACGCCACGTGGGTGAACGCCGTCGAGAAGATCGTGTGCTCGACCACCCTGGAGAAGGCGGAGTGGAACAACACCCGCCTCATCAGCAGCAACCTCGGCGACGAGTTCACAGCGCTCAAGCAATCCGACGGCGGCACGATCGCCATCTACGCGAGCCCGAAGCTGGTGCACTCCTTCATCGATCTGAATCTGATCGACGAGTTCCGCATCGTCGTGCATCCCGTCGTCATCGGCTCGGGTACGCCGCTGTTCCACGACCGGGCCGCGCTCGAGCTCGAGCTGGCGGAATCTCGCACGTTCGATTCCGGCGCGGTCTACCTGCGCTATCTCGTCGGCTGATCGAGGATCGGCACATGCGCTATCTCTTGCTGATCCATCCCGACCTCGAAGCCTCGCCGTCCATGGAGCCCGATGAGGCTCTCATGGAGGGCATGGGCAGGCTCATCGAGGAGATGACGAAGGCGGGAGTGCTGCTCGACACCGCCGGCCTGCGCCCGCTCGAGGAGGCCACCAGGATCCGACTGTCGAACGGCGTCACCAGCGTCGTCGATGGTCCGTTCACCGAGTCGAAGGAGTTCGTCGGCGGCTATTGCCTGCTCCAGACCCATTCAAAGGACGAAGCGGTGGAATGGGGCATCCGGTTCCTGCGCGTGCACGGGAGCGAGTGGACGATGGAGGTCGAGGTGCGGCAGGTGGAACAGTCGTGAACAGCCCGCGCGGATGAACCGCGGTACGCCGCCCGGCCCGGAATCGTCTCCCGGGCCGGGCGCCCTGCGCGCCGTCGAAGCCGCATGGCGCATCGAGTGGCCGCAACTGGTCGCCGTGCTGACCCGGCTCGTCGGTGACATCGGCGTCGCGGAGGACCTGGCCCAGGATGCGCACGTCGCGGCACTGGAGCAGTGGCCGCGCGAGGGGGTGCCCGCCAACCCTGGCGGTTGGCTCATGCTGACCGCCAAGCGTCGAGCCATCGACACCATCCGCCGCGACGCCACCCTGCGCCGCAAGCTGCCCCTGCTCGCGACGGACCTCATCGCGGAGACCGACCAGGCGGGACCGGGGTCGGCGGGGCGTCAGGGGAGGACGCGATCGACCTCGGACCCGAGCTCGATCGTCGAGGAGGAGATCTCCGACGACCTTTTGCGCATGATGTTCACCGCCTGTCATCCCGCGCTCTCGCCTTCCGCCCAGGTGACGCTGACACTCCGCATGGTCGGCGGCCTCACGACCGACGAGATCGCGCGAGCCTACGTGGTGCCGCGATCCACGGTCACGCAGCGCATCGTGCGGGCGAAGCGCACCATCCGCGAGCAGCGGATTCCGTACGTCGTGCCGGACGCCCCCGACCTGCCCTCGCGCCTGGATGCCGTGCTCGGCGTCATCTACCTGATCTTCAACGAGGGCTACTCCGCGACGGCGGGGGACGACTGGATGCGCGCCGAGCTCTGCGACGACGCCCTGCGGCTCGCGCGCATCCTCGCCGGCCTGCTGCCCGCCGAACCAGAGGTGTTCGGTCTCGCGGCCCTGCTCGAGCTTCAGGCGTCTCGCCTTCGCGCCCGCACCGACACCGCCAAGAGGCTCGTGCTGCTGCCCGACCAGGATCGATCGCGATGGGATCGGCTGCTGATCCGACGCGGCTTCGCCGCTCTCGGCAGGGCTCACGCCCTCGCGCTCGGCCGGTCGGAGCCGCCCGGCCGTTACGCGCTCCAGGCCGCGATCGCCGCCGCTCACGCCATGGCGGCGACCTCGGATGAGACGGACTGGCGCCGCATCGCGGGCCTCTACGCCATCCTCGCCGACCGCTACCCCTCCCCGATCGTGGAGCTGAACCGCGCGGTCGCGGTCGCGCAGCTGCACGGCGCGCACGCCGGTCTCGAACTCGTGGATGCCGTCGCCGAGAGTGGAACGATCGACGGGTATCACCTGCTCCACGCGGTGCGTGCCGACCTGCTCGTCCGCGCGGGAAGAAGCGTCGAGGCGCGCACGGAGTTCCTTCGCGCGGCCGAGCTCACCGAGAACGTGGCGGAGCGGCTGCTCCTCGTAGAACGCGCGGACGCCTGTGCGTCATCCATGGGCCGGAATGGCAGGGGCGCGGCTCGTGTTGCCTCATCTCGTGCATGCGAACGCATGAGAACCGACCGCGAGGCGGTCACGGACGAGAGGGAACCACGCGCATGAAGATCGCGATCATCGGCGGAAGCGGCTACACCGGGGGCAACATCGCACGTGAGGCGCTGAAGCGCGGATGGCAGGTGCGTTCGCTGTCGCGCAACGAGCCGGCGACCCCGGTCGACGGCGTCGAGTATCTCATCGGGTCGTACACCGATCCGGAGGCCGTGGCGCGGCTCGTCGACGAGCAGGACGCGCTCGTCCTCTCCGTTCACGCCACGACCGACGACGGCACCGACGTGCTGCTGCCGTACTTCGCGGCCATCGCGGACGCTGCCGCCGAAGCCGGCGCGCGCCTCGGAGTCGTCGGGGGAGCAGGCAGCTCGTTCGTCGCCGAGGGTGGTCCGCGCCTCTACGACACGCCCGAATTCCACGACGAATGGAAGGCGGAGGCGACCACACATGCCAAGACGCTCGACTGGCTGCAGGCGAACCATGCAGACGGCGCCGGCCTCGAATGGTTCTACGTGAGTCCCGCGGCGCTCTACGGCAGCTATGCGCCGGGAGAGACGACGGGTTCGTATCGCACCAACGGCGACATCCTGGTCACGAAGGATGACGGCTCGTCCGAGATCTCCGGCACGGACTACGCCCTCGCCTTCGTCGACGAACTCGCCGAGCCCGCACACCGCAACCGCCGCTTCACCGTCGGGCACTGACGCCACAGCGCCGCTCTAGACTTTCCTCGCGCGGCTCGCCCGCGGCATCGCGAGGAGGAGCCTTGGAGCAGCCGAGCACCCGCCGCATCGGCCCGGTAGGGCGACTCGGTGCGACCGCGGCGCGACATCCATGGATCACGCTCGGTGTCTGGCTGATCGTGATCGGCGCGGCGGCAGCGACCGCGCTCTTCGGCGTCGGCGGCCAGACCCTGTTCGACAGACTCGCCGGGTCGGTGCCGAGCGTGAACGGCGAGAGCTCGATCGGAGCCGACAAGCTCGGGTCCGGATCGGCCGGCAAGAGCGTGACGCTGCTGGTGCACGGCGTCGATCCGGCGAATCCCGAGCTGGTCACGCGCACGACGGCGCTTGCCGCCCGGCTTGCGGCGCTGCCCGACACCACGGTGGTCGATCCGCTCGCGGTGCCGGGCGGCCTCACGAACCCCCAGGTCGCTCCGCTCGTGTCGAAGGACGGCGAGGGCATCCTGATCACCGCGACCGTGGAGGGCGTGAACGGCCACGACCCGTCGCAGGCGACAGTCGACCAGGTGCAGAAGGACATGGATGCCGCACGCGACGACCTGCGCGCCGCACATCCCGACGCCACGGTCGAGGTCGGCAGCACCCAGTTGCTCACCAGCTCGCTGCAGAGCATCTCCGAGAACGACCTGCGTCGCGGCGAGACGGTCGCGCTCCCGATCGCTCTGCTCGTGATGCTGGTGGTCTTCGGCGGGTTCATCGCCGCTGGGCTGCCGTTGATCGGCGCTGGGGCATCCATCGTCACGTCGCTCGGGCTGCTGCTCGCCTTCACGTACGTGACCGACATCGCCAACACGGTCATCAACGTGATCACCGCGGTCGGCCTCGGCCTCTCGATCGACTACGGGCTGCTCGTCGTCAGCCGGTTCCGTGAGGAGTACCGGGCCGCCGCGGTGCGGGCCGGCTCGGACCGCAACAGCGCCACTTCCGCTCAATTGCGCCAGCGAGACGGGCGCAAGAGCGCGCAAGTGGCGCAATCGGACAGGCAGGACGCCCGAGCGCTGCGACTGGCCGCCGTGGGGTCCGCGCTCGATCGAGCGGGTCGCACCGTGCTGTTCTCCGGCACCACGTTCGCGATCGCGTGCCTCGGCCTGCTCGTCTTCGAGCCGTCGTTCGTTCGGGCGGTCGGAATCGCGGCGATCGCGGTGGCGCTGGTCGGCATCCTCTCCGCGCTCACCCTGATTCCCGCGATCATCTCGCTCACCGGCGAGAAGCTGCTGCGACCTGGGGCTCTGACCAAGCTGCCCTGGCTCGGAAAGTACATCACTCGCTTCGGCGACGTCGCGCCCGACGAGGGGGTGTTCTCGCGCCTCACGAGACGCGTGCAGCGTCATCCCGCATGGGTCACGCTCGCCTGCATGCTCGTGCTTCTGCTTCTGGCCAGCCCGATCGCATCGCTGACGCTGGCGAACACGAGCATCGACGCCGTGCCTCGCGTCTCCAGCCAGTACGCGTTCCAGACCACGCTCACCGACGAGTTCCCGGATGCCGCACCGGCCCGCATCCAGCTCGTCACCACGACCCGCGAGAACCTCGTCGACTGGTCGAACGAGGTCGCGAAGCTGGATGACGTGCGCTCGGTGCAGCAGCCGACGCATTCCGCCCACGCGTGGAGCGCCAGGGTCGACGTCGATCCGCGGAACGGCGTCGGCGTCGTGCGCGAGATCCGCGCCGACCCGCCGTCGTTCCCGCACTGGGTCACGGGGGTGGACGCGAGCACCGTCGACCTGGCCGACTCCCTGGCGCGGGGCGCACCGTGGGCCATCCTCATCGTCGCGATCGGCACCATCGTGCTGCTGTTCCTGATGACCGGGTCGCTCGTGGTGCCCTCAAGGCGCTCGTCGCGAGCGCACTCTCGCTGGGGGCGTCCATCGGCCTTCTGGTGTGGGGGTTCCAGGACGGGGCCTTCGCCGGCGTGCTCGGCTTCGATGCGAATCATGTCTACGGCGTCGACGTGATCGTGCTGCTGCTCACCCTGGCGTTCGGGTTCGGACTGGCGATGGACTACGAGATGTTCATCCTGAGCCGCATCAAGGAGCGAGTGGACGCCGGCACGCCGGGCCGCGAGGCGATCGCCCTCGGCCTGCAGCGGTCCGGGCGCATCATCACCTCGGCGGCGCTCATCATCATCGTCGTCTTCACCGGATTCGCCACCGGCGACCTCGTGCTGATCAAGCAGCTCGGCGTGGCGCTGGCCTTCGCCGTGCTCATCGACGCGACCCTGGTGCGCTGCCTGCTGGTGCCCGCGTTCATGACCTGGCAGGAGCGCATCATGTGGTGGGCACCGCGCTGGATGAAGCGACTGCACGCCAGGATCGGCATCGCCGAGGACTGAGCGCTTGTCGTCAGGCCGTGAGGGCGAGCAGGCCCGTCGCGACCAGGGCGAGGGCGACGCCCGAGGTCTGAACGGGGGACATCCTCTCCTTCAGCACCAGCCGGGCGAGCACGATCGTCGCGAGCGGGTAGATGCCGATCAGCACGGAGACCACGGCGAGGTCGCCGTGCTGCAGTGCGAGTACGAGCAGGGAGTTCGCGGCGCCGAGCAGGATGCCGCCGATGAGCAGCATCCAGAGCGCGGTGCGTCGTGGGATGTCGCGGGAGTGCGACTGCTCCTCGTCGACGTCGAGCGTCGCAAGACTCCTGCGCACGGCGGCGCTGAGCGCAGCGACGCCGAGGAGGGCGAGCATGATCACGACGCCGACCGCCAGCTCCACGAAGGCCGGCGTGAGGCCGGAATCGGCCGGTGCGTAGTCGAGTGCCGTGATCGAGAGGCCGAGCACGATTCCCGAGATCGCTGCGATGACCACTGTGCGCGGTGCGATGCGCACGTGGCGCTCGGAGCGCTGCAGCGAGATGAGCAGGGTGCTGATCACGGCCAGCGCGATCGCCACCCACGCGATCGGCGGCAGCGTGTCACCGCGCGCGATCGCGACGCCCACCGGCACGATCGCCTCGAGCACCGAGATCAGTGGCGACACGAGGCTCATCGGCCCGCTCGCCATGCCTGCGTAGAAGCCGATGAAGCCGACGATGGCGCAGACGCCTGCCACCGCGCCCCAGAACACGGCGCCGCCCGCCAGGGTGCCGCCGACGAACAGCAGGGCGATTCCGACCGTGACGGTGGCGCAGACGTACACGAGGGTCGTGGTGCGGATGACGCCCAGCCGTGCTGCGGCACGCGCGGCGAAGAAGTCCGAGAACCCGTACGAGAGCGAGGAGAGAAGGGCGAGAGCGATGCTGAGCAGCATCGGATATCACGTCATTTCGCGAACGGTGGATGAGGTGCGGTCAGCATATCGGGGACCGGCGACAGGGACGATGGTCGATCGGGTACGGTCATCCTGCCGGCTGTGCCAGCGCTTCGACCGCCAGCGTCACGGCGATGACGAACATGGTGAGCGCGATCAGCACGTCGAGCACCCGCCACGCGACGGGGGAGCGGAAGAGCGGGCGCAGCATGCGGGCGCCGAAGCCCAGCGCCGAGAACCAAACCACGCTCGCCAGGGCGGCCCCGAGAGCGAACCACCACCGGTTGTCGCCGTACCCGTTGCCGACGGTGCCCATCAGCACGACCGTGTCCAGGTAGACGTGCGGGTTCAGCCAGGTGAAGGCGAGGCATGCGGCGAGCGTTGCGCCCAGGCCGGCGGGGCCGGCGCCTGAGGCCGGATCGAGCTCGCCGGGACGGAGGGCTCGCCTGGCCGCCAGCACGCCGTAGATCACCAGGAACGCGACGCCGATCCAGCGGATCACCGCAATGAGCCACGGCACCGCGAGTATCAGGAATCCGACGCCCGCGATGCCGGCGCAGATCAGCACGGCATCGGATCCGGCGCAGACGATCACGATCGGCAGCACGTGCTCCTTGCGCAGCCCCTGGCGGAGCACGAACGCGTTCTGAGCGCCGATCGCGACGATGAGCGACAGCCCGAAGCCGAAGCCCGCCAGCGCGGTGCCGGTGCCCGATCCGCCGGCCGCGGTGGTCGGGTCGAGTGCGGAAAGAAGGAGAGCGGGATACGGCACCGGACAACGCTACGGCTGTGGATGGATGAAGTACAGCTTCAGTTCCTTATGCAGCATTAGCATGACTGTTGATGGAACTTGACCTCGCCCAGCTCCGCGCCCTCGACGCGGCGGTGACGCACGGCACGCTGGACGCCGCGGCGCGAGCCCTGCACATCACGCCGTCAGCGGTGAGCCAGCGCATCCGCGCGCTCGAGGCATCGCTCGGCAGGGTGCTGCTGGTGCGGTCCAAGCCGGTCAGCGTGACCGACGCAGGTGCCGCGACGCTGCGGGTGGCACGGCAGATCGATGCTCTCGCAGGCACGCTCTCGCACGAGCTGGCCATCGACACCGAAGGAGCAGACACGTCGGGTGTCGCACGCAGGAGCATCCCGCTCGCCGTGAACGCCGACTCGCTCGCCACGTGGGTGCTCCCCGCGCTCGCGCCGTTGGATGACCTGGACTTCGAGTTCCACCGCGAGGACCAGGAGCACACCACGTCGTATCTGCGGGAGGGCGCCGTGATGGCGGCGATCACCTCGGATGCCACTCCGGTGCAGGGATGCACGGTGCAGCCGCTCTGCGTCGCGAGGTACCTGCCCTGCGCCGACGGCTCGTTCGCCGCGAGATGGTTCCCGCACGGAGTGACCCGCTCGGCCCTCGCCACGGCGCCCTACGTGGACTTCGATCGCAAGGACGAGCTGCAGCGACGGTACCTGAGCGACCGGGGCGCCGGGGATGCGACGCCGCCACGAAACCAGGTGCCGGCGTCGGCCGACTTCGTCGCATCGGTGCGCCTCGGCTTCGGGTGGGGGATGCTCCCCACCTGGCAGCTGCTCGACGCCGGTGAGCACGTGACCGTGCTCGACAAGCGCGGAGTCGACGTCCCCCTTTACTGGCAGCAGTGGAACCTGCGCAGCGAAGCTCTCGACCGGGTGCGCGACGCGATCGTGACGGCAGCCGCGGCGCTGCGCTGATTCCTCGGGCTCATGCAAGACGGGTGAAAGCACTCGTGCGGTACCGCCGAGTGGGCGCTGAAGCCGCAACGGCGTCATAGCGGAACGATAGGGTGACGCGCGTGACAGACGAGTCGACAAGCCCCGTTCAGGATCCGACCGCTTCGTCGACCCGCACCGCCCACTCGTTCGAGCCCTGGATGCTCTCGAACATCGTCTCCGGCGCCGTGATGAGCGGGTTCCTGGTGCTGCTCATCCCGCCGTTCATCACCCATGTGACCGGCAGCGCTGCACGCGCCGGCGTGGTGTTCGCCGTGATCGCCCTGTCGGCGATGACCGGTCCGGTGTTCGGTCGCATCGCGGACCGCTACAGCGCCCACCGCATCGTCTACACGCTGAGCTTCGTCGGCATGGGACTCGCCTTCGGCCTGCTCGCGCTCGACGGCAGCAACGACGTGTACTCGCCGATCGCGGGCGTGCTGCTGGGCACCTCGCTGTCGGCCAAGGGCTCGGTCGGCTCGGGCTTCCTGGTCGGCTCCGGGCTGCCAGGGCCGGTTCAGGCCAAGCAGCTGACGGTGTTCAACCTGCTGATGTTCGGCGGCCAGATCGTCGGCGGACTGCTCGTCGCCCTGCTGAGCGCCATCGACCTGGGCTACTCCGGTGAGTTCGGCATCGCCGCGGCACTCATCGCCGTCGGTGCGGTCTACACCTGGTTCACCACCGGTACCCCGGAGCGCCGGGTGCGCGCCGTCGCCGACGACGGACGTCGACGCCGCACCGCGGTGGTCGCCGCGGCTCCGAACACGGAGCCGGCCGCCGACGCACAGATTCCCGACACGACGGCGCGACCTAGTCTGCGGCAGACCCTGGGATCCCCGTTCGGTGCGCTGATGCTCGTCATCGCCCTCGGCGGCGTGTGCATGGCGATGCTGAGCAGCCAGATCGCGAACATCCTGCCTGCCGTATTCGGCATCAGCCCCGCCGTGACCGGCATCCTCATCGCCGTTGCCGGGGCGCTGGGCATCCC
>JBQCJQ010000188.1:0-5791 GCA_051952615.1 Humibacter sp. | reverse complement strand
CATGACGCACTCCGAGGTGATGTGCACGACGTGCTCCGATCCCGGCAGCCCGTACCACACACCGCCCTGCTCGTCGACGGCGATGCCATCCGGGCCGACTCCCGGCGAGATGGGCGGGCTGGGCGCGATCACGCGACGGTTCACCGCCTCGCCCGCCTCATCGAGGTCGAAGGCGGCGATCTTGACTCCGATGTTCTCGGCGGTGATGACAGTCTTGCCGTCGGCAGTGATGCCGATGCCGTTCGCTCCGCCGAACTGGCCCGCGGACTCGAAGATGCGGGCGGAGCCGTCAGGCTCGACCACGATGATCGGCGAGTCCTCGGGAAGCTCCCCCGCCCACAGGTCGAAGCCCATCTGCGTGATGTATGCGCGCCCATCAGAATCGACGACCATGTCGTTGATCGGGCTCTGCGCGATCTCGCGCAGGTCGGCGTAGACGTCGAGCGACTCGCCGTCCCACACGAGCACGACCTTCTCGTTCATCGAGTTGATGAGAAGGCGTCCGTCCGGCAGCCAGCCGGTGCCGACCGTGACGAGTTCGGCGCCGTCGATCGTCGAACGGGTGGTGGCGTCGACGATCGTCTGGATCTCGCCGTCATCGCCGATGCGGACGATGCGGCCGGCGTACATATCTGACACGTACAGCGAGCCGTCGTGCCAGCGAGGCGCTTCGGGCCAGCTGAGGCCTCGTGGAACGAGCTGTGTGACGGGCAGAACCTCGGCGCCGTCGAACGGTCCATCGGTCATCTGGCTATTCCTCCTTGAATAGTCGATAAGTATGCGCAACGATCGTTGCGCAACAGTCGTTGCGACTGTAGATCCGCCTGGATCCCGTGTCAAGCCTGGACGCGGGGTCGCTGTGCCCGGCCTCGGCGAAGGTTGCCGTGTAGTGTTCCTGATGCCCGATCACCGAGGGGGATTCTTGGCCCGCACACCCAGGCCCGCCACGCTCGAGCAGGCGCGCGCGGTCGTCGACGCGGCAGCACGACTGTTCGCCGAGCGCGGGTATCACGGCACCTCGATGCGTGACATCGCCCAGGAGTTCT
This sequence comes from Humibacter sp., assembly GCA_051952615.1. GTDB lineage: Bacteria > Actinomycetota > Actinomycetes > Actinomycetales > Microbacteriaceae > Humibacter. The sequence continues at coordinate 4,745 of JBQCJQ010000188.1, read as the reverse complement.
CGCTGAATCCGGGAAGCCTCTACCTCTACATCAAGTCCAAGGAGCAGCTGCTCCAGTCGATCTGCGAGTTCATCCTCGACCTGCTGGAGCGGAATCTCGACGACGTCGAAACGCTCAGCACCGACACGATGACGGCGCTCCGCCTCATCGCCCGTGGTGAACTCGGCATCCACGTCGAGCACCGCGACTGGTACCGCGTCTACGAGACCGAATACCGGCATCTGACCGGCGACGCGCTGGAACGCATGCTGAAGGGCCGACGCAACCTGGATGAGCGGCTTCAGGACATCCTCCGCGACGGCGAGCGTCGAGGTGTCCTGCGCTCGCTGGCGCCGGAACCGATCGCGAGTGCGGCCTTCAGCGAGAACCTGCACCGCGTCTATGAACGGGTCGGGTCGACCGGGGGGATCTCCGTCTCCCAGTTCGCGGACGCCTACACCGACATGGTGCTGGAGGGCTGGCGTCCGAGAGCCGCCGAAACCCAGTGACTGGCCGCGCCCCAGTCGTCTGACACGAGGTATTCCCGCGCGCGATCGACGAGCGCCTGGACAGGGGCGAGCGGGCCGCCGATCATGCCGGCGACCGACCGGATCGTGAACCCCGACAGCGGTCGCAGCACATCCAGCGACAGACCTGCCTCGGCGAGCGCGGCCGCCAGCGCCGCTCTTGCCTGCGGGTCGATCAGCCAATCCCGCACTGTCTGATCCGCACTGAGGCCATCGGCCCCCTGCCTCTGCGCGAGCGCCTCGTCGAACATCGCGCGACTCCTCTCGGGCTCCGTCCACAATGGACGGGTCAGTCCCCATCGACCGTTCAGCGGGCCGCGCCGGCGCGCTGATGCGCATCATGCTATCGCGCGCTAGCTCTCTCTGGAAGGTTCTCACAGCACCCTCGGAGTCGCCTACCGAGCGACGAGCTCGGCGTTCTCCCGCGATAGGCCCGCCGCGATCTCGATGAGCTGATCCTCTTGCCCGCCGACGAGCCGGCGCCGACCGGCCTCGCGAAGTACGAGCGCACCGGGAACCCCGTAGCGGGCGGCCTGTCGCTCGGCGTGCTTCAGGAAACTGGAGTAGACGCCCGCGTAACCCATCGTGAGAGCCAGACGGTCAAGGCGGCAGTCATCGTCCATGATCGGCCGCACGATGTCTTCGGCGACATCCATCATCGCGATGGGGTCGACGCCCGTGCGCAAGCCGAGGCGCTCCGCCACGATGGCCAGCGCCTCGGTGGGCGTGTTGCCCGCTCCGGCGCCGAGCCGGCGCGTGCATGCATCGATCTGCGCGGCACCGGACCTGATCGCGATCACGGAGTTCGCCACGGCCAGCGCGAGGTTCTCGTGCCCGTGGAAGCCGACCTGCGCATCGTCGCCGAGCTCGGTGACGAGAGCCTGCACGCGGTCGCCGACCTCATCCAGCACGAGTGCGCCGGCCGAATCGACCACATAGACGCACTGGCATCCGGCATCCGCCATGATGCGGGCCTGCCTCGCCAAGGCTTCCGGGCTCACGCTATGCGACATCATCAGAAAGCCGACGGTCTCGAGGCCGAGGTCGCGCGCCATTCCGAAGTGCTGGATCGAGACGTCGGCTTCGGTGGCGTGCGTGGCGATGCGGCACACGCGAGCGCCCCGGTCCGCGGCAGCCTGGATGTGATCCTTGGTGCCGAGTCCGGGGAGCATCAGAAAAGCGATCTTGGCCCGCTGCGCCGTGCGAACGGCGACGTCGATGAGATCGAGATCGCGCGACGCGCCGAAGCCGTAGTTGAAGGACGCACCGCCCAGGCCGTCGCCGTGGCTGACCTCGATGACAGGGACGCCGGCGGCGTCGAGTCCGGCGACGACGGCGCGGACCTGCTCCGCGGTGAAGCGGTGCCGCATCGCGTGCGACCCGTCGCGCAGCGTCGAGTCGGTGATGCGGAAGTCGAGGGAATCGCTGAAGGGCATGGTCACTCCGTCTCCGCCGTTGCCGACTCTGCGAGCAGGCGACGCGCGATCGCCTCGCCGGCGCTGGTGGCCGCGGCTGTCATGATGTCGAGGTTCCCGGCGTAGGGCGGGAGGAAGTCGCCGGCGCCGGTGACCTCGAGGAACACGGCGACGCGTGCGGGCGACCCGGTTTCGGGGTCGGCGTCGAAGAACTGCGGATCGGTGCGCAGCCGGTAGCCGGGTACGTAGCGAGCGACTTCGTCCACGCGGGCTCGGATCGCCTCGTCGATGGCGCCGGTGTCAGCGCCGTCGGGGATCTGGCAGAACACGGTGTCCTGCATGAGCATGGGGGGTTCGGCGGGGTTCAGGATGATGATGGCCTTCCCACGACCGGCGCGCCCGATGGTCTCGATGCCCTGCGCGGTGGTCCGGGTGAACTCGTCGATGTTTGCGCGGGTGCCGGGACCAGCCGAGGGCGAGGCGACGCTCGCGACGATCTCTGCATAGGGCACGTCGACGACGTCCGACACCGCGGCGACGATCGGGATCGTCGCCTGTCCGCCGCAGGTGATGAGGCTCACATTGGGCTCGGAGGCGGTGTCGTCGAGGTTGACGGCCGGGACGATCGCCGGCCCCAGGGCGGCGGGCGTGAGATCGACGGCGGGGATGCCGAGGCTCTTGTACTTGGGGGCGTTCGCGATGTGCGCGTACGCGGACGTCGCCTCGAAGACGATGTCGGGCAGCTCGTCCTGGGCGAGAAGCCAGTCCACGCCCTCGTGCGAGGCGACGAGACCGTGGTCGCCGGCGCGGCGAAGGCCTTCGCTCTGCGGATCGACACCGATCATCCACTTGGGCTCGATGATGTCCGAGCGCAGCAGCTTGTACATGAGATCGGTGCCGATGTTGCCCGATCCCACGATCGCTGCGGTGACCTTCTTCATTCCTGTCCTTTCGCCGGCCATCGCCGGATCACTCGAAGTCGACATCGACGGAGCCGAGCCCGTCGAAGCGGGCACTCACCCGGTCGCCGCGGCGCACATCGATGGCCCGTGTGCACGAGCCCGACAGCACGAGGTGCCCGGCCTCCAGCGGCACGCCGAACTCGCCGAGCGCGTTCGCAAGCCATGCGACCGCCTCGGCAGGGTGGCCCAGCACATCGGCCGTGGATCCCTCCGCGACGACGACGTCGTTGATGAGCAGCGTCGCTGCACGAGCGTCGCGGATCACGTCCGCCGGGTACTCGTGCGGTCCGAGCAGCACGGCCGCCGAGGAGGCGTTGTCAGCGATGGTGTCCATCAGCCCGATCCGCCAGTCCTCGATGCGACTGTCGATGAGCTCGAGGCACGGCAGCACGTGGCTGGCAGCGGCTTCGACGTCCTCCCGCGTGATCCCGGGACCGCGCAGTTCCGAGCCGAGCACGTACGCGATCTCGACCTCGACCCGCGGCTGCACGAAGCCGGCGAGCGGCACCGGACGACTCGTGTCGGGAACCATCGTGTCGAGCAGGTGGCCGAAGTCCGGGATGTCGACGCCCATCATCTGCTGCATCGCCCGCGACGTGAGGCCGATCTTGTGTCCGACGATGTGAGCGCCCGCCTCGATCTCGCGTCGGATGTTGATGCTCTGGATCTCGTAGGAGTCGGCGACCTCCAGGCCGGGCTCGGACTCGACCAGGGGCCGGATGGCCCGCACGGCCGTGCGGGCGTCCCAGAGTCGGGTGGCCAGCTCTTGCCTCGTTGCAGCGTCGATCACGCGCTCATGCTGACACGCCGCCTCCGCCGGTCGCGCCACGATTTCCCGCTGACCGGGATGCCGCTCGGGGGCCATCGGCGGCACGCTCATGAAGCAGGGAGAGGCGCCCACTCGCTGCCCGTGACGCGACGCGAGATCTGGGTCGCGACATATTGCACGTTTCGCCTCACCTGCGTGATGTCGACCTGCCGCGCCGGGCCCGAAACCGAGATCGCCGCCTCTACGACGCCGACGTCGAACACGGGTGCCGCGATGCAGGTGAGCCCCGGCACCGCCTCGCCGCGATCCATGGCGTAGCCGAGTTCGCGTATGCGCGCCAGCTCCGCGGCGAAGTCGTCGGGATCGACGATGGTGGCGGTGGTCCGGGGAGCGAGCCCGCTGCGCAGATACTCCGAGACGATCTTCGCGGGAGCGTGAGCGAGCATGGCCTTGCCGACGCCCGTGCAGTGCGCGGGCAAGCGCCCGCCCACCCGCGACGGAAGGCGGCCGCCGAGCGCTCCCCCGACCTTCTCGAGATAGACGACGTCGTGCCCGTCGAGCACCGCGAGGTGGACCACGAATCGCCCCGACTCGCTGAGCTGCTGCATGAACGGCCGCGCTGCGGCGACGATGTGGCTGCGGTGTGCGACCAGGGACCCGAGTTCGAAGATCGCCAGACCCAGCCGGTAGTCCGCATCCACGCGCTCCAGCCACCGCGCGGCGGTCAGCTGCTGGAGGATGCGGTGCACCGACGATCGAGGCAGCCCGGTCCGCGCGACGACGTCGGCCAGACTCTGACTGTCGCGCGACGCGAACGCCGAGAGGATCAGCGTCACCCGCTCGACCATCGCGGCCGGGGTCTCGCTCACGGCGCTCTCATTCCCGCACGCCCCCGTTGCACAGCATCCACTCCCCTCAACCCGCCGAGTCGTCGCCCGCCGGACGCCCGAGGAACTCGCATACGACGCGAGCGAACGCCTTCGGACGCTCGATCATGACCCAATGGCCCGTGTTCGCGATGACGTGCAGTTCGGAGCGCCGGAGCAGCCGCAACGGCAGGAACGCGCTCTCGAGGGGAGTGACGCGGTCGTCG
>JBQCJQ010000187.1:0-5828 GCA_051952615.1 Humibacter sp. | reverse complement strand
TATCCGACGAGCTGACCCGGGCCGTGCCAGGTGATCTTGCCGCCCCTGTCGACGTCGATCACCGGAGTGCCGTCTGTCGGACGTTCATCGGGCTCCGTGCGCTTGCCCGCCGTGAAGACGGACTCGTGCTCGAGCAGAAGGACAGTGTCAGGCGCCCGCCCGTCGACCACAGCCGCGTGCACGGCACGCTGCTGCTCGAGGGCGTCGAGATACGGCACGGAGTTGGCGCTTAGCCCCGTGACGACGTAGTCGATCACGTTGTGCAGTCTACGGCCTCTCCTCCCCACGCCTGTCTCGCGGGCAACGCCGAACAGTTCAGGCGATCGTCTCTACGCGCCTTATCCGAGTCGAGAACCATGGCCGTATGTCCGCACACGCCGATCCGACAGCCGAACGTTCCGCGCCGGATGGCGACGAGCCCGCCTCGACGGTGTGGCAGAGCCTGGCGGGCTACCGCCTGCTCCGCACCATCGGGAGAGGCACTCGTGGGGTGATCTATCTGGCGTCCGACGGTGCGGATGAGGTCGCGGTCAAGGCGGTGGACGACGGGGTGGATGACGAGTCGTTCGTCGCAGAGACGGAATGTCTGGCATCCATGACCTCGCCGCACGTCGTGCGGCTGCTCGATGTGAGCGTGGTTGCGGACAGACCCCGGTGTCTGGTCCTCGAGCGGCTCGCGGGACCGACCCTTGCGGGTCTCGTTGACGACCGGGGCACGATGGAGGCGGGGGAGGCGGTGACGCTCGTCGTGTCGATCCTGCGCGGAGTTCGCGCAGTTCACTCCGCGGGCTGGGTCCACGGCGCGCTCTCGCTGTCGGCGGTGCGGTTGGACGCGTCCGGCCGGCCCGTGCTCGTCGGATTCGGTCGGGCGAAGCGCTCGACCCCGGTGAGCCTGAGGAACGACTGGCTGGGCGTGGCGGATGTTGCGGACGCCGTTCTCGGCCGAGTCGACGTGGCCGATCCTCAGCGCCTCACGCGGTGCCGTGAGGCGGTGCGGGCGATCGGTTCTGTGGACGACGACGAGCCGGCGGCCGTCGGTCGAGCGCAGCGTGAGCTCTTCGCGCTCGGGCCCGCAGCGCCGGTCGGCACGTCGCGGGCCACGGTCGCCTCTGCGGCCTCCGTCGGGAGGGTACGGCCAGCGCCGATCGATGCGACGACTGCCCCAGTCGGATTCGGCCGGGATCCGGATGCTCGGGAGTCGTCATCCCCGCATGAACGCACCCGCAGGAGACACGCCACGACGGGAGTGGCTGCGGCGGCATTGGCCCTCATGGAGCACGGCGTCGGCGCGACGATCGGCGCGAGAGTGCGCTCGTTCGCACGCACCCGACGCCGGGCTCTCGTTCTCGGAGCGGGTGCCGCGGCGGCAGTCACGGTGGGGGCGCTGCTGGTTCTTCCGCCGGGAGGCTCGCCGGGTCACGCCGAGCCGGGAACATCCGACGAACCGCGACGTTCTTTGGCGGAGTCGACACCCGTGCCATCACGGTCCCCGAGGGCACCCGCAAAAGGTGCATCACCCGACACCGATGCAGCGGGCTCAACCGCCGACCGGGTCGGCGCAGCGAAGGTGCCGAGCGACGACCCGGTTACGGCGGCGGCCTCGCTTCTCACGCTGCGGAGCGAATGCCTCCAGCGTGCTGACGCCGAGGGACTCGCCGAGGTCGAGCAGGCAGGATCGCCGATCCTGGCGGCTGACACTGCTCTCGTCGCCGCCGGCTCGCACACGGCGCCGGTTCCTTCGGCGTCGCAGCTCTCCCTTGCGGAGACACTGGGCGATGCTGCCGTGATCGCGATCGCCGGTGAACAGAGCGCAGAGACGAAACCGGCGTCGGTCCTGCTGATCAGGACCGACGCCGGCTGGCGTCTACGTGCTCTGTTCGAGAACTGAGCGTCGCGTGTCGCGCTTCGGGTCAGATACCCAGGTCGGACTCGAACGCGGCCTCTTCGAGCCGGTTCTTCACCGCGACGAGGAAGCGGGCGGCATCCGCACCGTCGACGATGCGGTGGTCGTACGAGAGGGCGAGGTACACGGTCGAACGGACGGCGATCGCGTCGCCGCCGTCGGTCTGCACGACGACCGGCTTCTTCGACACGATTCCGGTGCCGAGGATCGCGACCTGCGGAAGGAACACCAGCGGGGTGTCGAACAGAGCACCACGGGAACCGGTGTTGGTGACCGTGAAGGTGCCGCCTGCGAGCTCGTCCGGCTTCAGCTTGTTGTCGCGCGTGCGCTGGGCGAGATCCGCGATCTGCTGCGACAACTGCGCGATGTTCAGCGTGCTGGCCTCACGAACGACGGGCGTGAGCAGACCGCGCTCCGTGTCGACGGCGATCGAGATGTTCTCGTGATCCGGGTAGACGATGTTCTCACCGTCGACAGTGGCGTTGATCACCGGGTAGGCCTTCAGCGCCTCGGCGGCAGCCAGCGTGAAGAACGGCAGGAACGACAGCTTCGTTCCCGTCGCCTTCTCGAAGTCGCCCTTGACGCGGGTGCGGAGCGCGGCGACCTTCGTCACATCCACCTCAACGACGGTGGTGAGCTGCGCCGAGTTCTGCATCGAGACCACCGCGCGGTCGGCGACAACTTTGCGCAGGCGCGACATCGGCTGCACGGTGCCGCGGAGCGGCGAGGTCTCGAGCTTCGTGCTCGCGGCCGCTGCCGGGGCGGCAGCCGCAGCAGCGGCGCCGGTCCCCGCGCTCAGCACGTCTTCCTTGCGGATGCGACCGCCCACGCCGGTTCCGGTCACGGTGTTCAGGTCGACGCCCTGCTCGTTCGCGAGCTTGCGCACGATCGGGGTGACATATCCGCTGCCCGCGTGCGAGCCGGAGACGGCGGGCTCGGGTGCGGTCGGAGCGACAGGTGCGGCAGCGGGTGCTGCCGGAGCGGGTGCTGCAGCGGCCGGTACGGCAGGGGCAGCAGGAGCCTGCGGCGCTTCCCGTGCGGGCTGAGCAACGGGCGCCGCCGGTGCGGGCTGCGCAGGGGCCTCGGCGACCGGAGCGGGCGCCGCAGCCGGCTGCTCCTGGGGAGCGGGAGCCGGCGCGGGCTGTGCAGGAGCCTCCTGCGCGGGAACTGCCTGAGCAGGCGCGGCCTCTACGGGGGCAGGCGCGGCTGGTGCTTCCTGCACCGGTGCAGCCTCGGGAGCCGGGGCGGCCTCTGCCGGCGCAGCAGGAGCTGCGGCCTGAGTACCCGAGCCGTCGCCGATGGTGACGAGCGCGGTTCCCACCTCGACGGTCTCGTCTTCCTGAACGAGAATCTGCTCGATGATGCCCGCGATGGGCGAGGGGATCTCGGTGTCCACTTTGTCCGTGGACACCTCGAGCAGAGGCTCATCGACCTCGACGCGATCGCCGACGTTCTTCAGCCAGCGGGTTACCGTGCCTTCCGTGACACTCTCGCCGAGTGCCGGGAGGCTGACGGATTCGCTCATGACCATGTCTCCTTCAAGAATGTGATTCGTTAGAAAGCTTATTGCAGCAGCCTGTTCGCGCTCGTCGATCAGAGCGTGTGGAGCGGCTTGCCTGCGAGATAGAGGAACGCTTCGCCGAGCGACTCGTTCTGGGTGGGGTGCGCGTGGATGAACGGCGCGATGTCCTCTGGGTACGCCTCCCAGTTCACGGCGAGCTGCGCCTCCCCGATGAGCTCGCCGACGCGATCGCCGATCATGTGCACACCGACGATCGGACCGTCGTTGACGCGCACGACCTTGACCGAACCGGTCGTGCCCAGGATCTCGCTCTTGCCGTTGCCCGCAAGGCTGTAGTCGTACGCGGTGACGTTCTCTGCGCCATACTGCGCCTGTGCCCTTGCCTGGCTGAGGCCGATCGAAGCAACCTCCGGCTCGCAGTAGGTGACCTTGGGGATGTTCACGTCCTCGACCACGATCGGGTTCATGCCCGCGATCTCCTCGGCCACGAAGACGCCCTGCTGGAAGCCGCGGTGCGCGAGCTGCAGGCCGGGAACGATGTCGCCGACGGCGTAGACGCCGGGAACGCTGGTCTCGAGTCTGTCGTTCGTGATCACGAAGCCGCGGTCGATGGTGACGCCGGCCTCTTCATATCCGAGTCCGGCGGTGACGGGTCCGCGGCCCACGGCCACGAGCAGAAGCTCCGCCTCGACGGTGTCGCCGTTCTCGAGCGTCACGACGACGCCCTCGTCGTTCTGCGTGACGCTCTGGAACCTCAGGCCGAGACGGAAGTCGATGCCGCGGCGGCGGAATGCGCGCTCGAGCGATTTGCTGATCGACTCGTCCTCGTTCGGCACGAGGTGGGGGAGCGCCTCGATGATCGTCACCTCGGCGCCGAAGGACTTCCAGACGCTGGCGAACTCGACGCCGATCACGCCGCCGCCGAGCACGGCGACCTTCTTGGGCACGAAGTCGAGCTCGAGTGCCTGCTCGCTCGTGATCACGCGGCCGCCGATCTCGAGTCCGGGAAGCGACCGGGAGTAGGAACCCGTCGCGAGGACCACGTTCTTGCCGACGTAGTCGTCGTCTCCTACGCGCACCGTGGTCGGAGAGACCAGCCGGCCTTCGCCTTCGACCGTCGTGATGCCGCGGGCCTTCACGAGGCCCTGCAGACCCTTGTACTTCTTCGCGACGACACCTTCGCGGAACGCGGTCACCGCCGCGATGTCGATGCCCTCGAAGGTCGTGGTGACGCCGAACTTCGCCGACTCACGGGAGGAGTCCGCCACCTCGGCGGAATGCAGCAGCGCCTTGGTGGGGATGCAGCCTCGGTGAAGGCAGGTGCCCCCGACCTTGTCCTTCTCGATCATGGCGACGGAGAAGCCGAGCTGGCTCGCGCGCAATGCAGCCGCGTAACCCCCGCTACCCCCGCCGAGAACAACAACGTCGAAGTTCTGCTCAGACACCCATTCGCTCCTCGGGTCGGGATGTGGAACGTCACCGCCGGAGCGCATGTTTGTCACTGCAGGCGGCCGTCCTCAGGCAGGCGGTTCCTGCCCATACGACCTTACTACCGCGCTCGGAACTGCTCGGTCATCCTGATGAGCGTGCGCACCAGTACCCCGGTAGCTCCCTTGCCCGCATAGCCGTACGGCGCGCCGTGGTTCTGCGCGGAGCCCGCGATGTCGAGATGAGCCCAGGGGATGGTCTGGGCGCCGGGCTCGTCGGAAACCTTGCCGACGAAGTCCCGAAGGAAGACGCCGGCGAGCAGCATCCCTCCCGCGGTGTTGCCCGGGTTCGCGTTCGCGATGTCGGCGACCTCGGTCTTGAGCGTCGCGCGCAGCTCACCCGGGAGCGGCATCGGCCAGAGCAGCTCGCCCGCGTCATCCGCGGCATCCCTCAGACGGTCCACGATGTCGTCGTCGCCCATCACGGCGGAATACCTCGTGCCGAGTGCGACCATCTCTGCGCCGGTCAGCGTGGCAAGGTCGACGATGGCATCCGGATGCTCCTCCCCGGCGGCCCGCAGGCCGTCGGCGAGCACCAGACGGCCCTCGGCATCGGTGTTGAGCACTTCGACGGTCGTTCCGCCTCTGATCGTGAGCACGTCGTTCGGGCGGATGGCCGAGCCGGAAGGGAGGTTCTCCGCGATGCAGAGCCAGCCGGTGACCCTTACAGGAAGGGTGAGGCGGGCCGCAGCGATCACGACGGCGAGCACCGACGCGGCTCCGGCCATGTCGTACTTCATGCCGACCATCGGCACCGGCGGCTTGAGCGAGAGCCCGCCGGAGTCAAAGGTGATGCCCTTGCCCACCAGGGCGACGTGCCCCTCTGCGTTCTCCGGGGCGTAGTCCACCCGCACGAGGCGCGGGGGTCGAACCGACCCGCTGCCCACGCCGAGAATGCCGCCGAATCCTCCTTCGG
>JBQCJQ010000186.1:0-3006 GCA_051952615.1 Humibacter sp. | reverse complement strand
GATCCGGGTGAGAGGCTGCTGCCTGCTGAACCCGCTCGACAGCTCGAACGCGGCAACCCCCAGACCGTACTTCTTGAGCTCGGGCAGTGCGACGACGAAGCCGTGGTCCGAGAGCGCCGCCAGCAGCTGGTACACGGTCGAGCGCGGGAGCGCGAGACTGCGTGCGATCGTCGCGGCCGCGACGGGGCCGCGCTGCTGCGCCATCAACCTCAGGATGCGCAGCGTCGCGTCGGCAGCAGGGGCTTTGCCGGGCATCCCTCCATGTTAGGCCGGGAAACCGCGTGGTGTCCGGTATCCCGGACAACGATCACGGGTAACCGGTGCCGCGGCGGCAGGGGAAGACGTGCAATGGAAGCATGTCCACCACCGTCACCACAGAGGTCGTCGTCGGCGTCGGCCCGCTCTCCATCGCCGACGTCGTCGCGGTCGCCAGGCACGACGTGCGCATCGCGCTCGATCCGGATGTCGTCGCCAGGGTCGCCGAGACCCGTCGCGTGATCGAGGCGCTCGCCGACGACCCCGAGCCGCACTACGGCATCTCGACCGGGTTCGGCGCGCTCGCCACCACCTACATCGAGCGGTCGGAACGCGAGCAGCTGCAGCTCAGCCTGATCCGATCGCACGCAGCAGGCTCCGGCCCTGAGGTGGAGCGCGAGGTGGTGCGGGCGCTCATGCTGCTGCGCCTGAGCACGCTGATGACCGGCCGAACGGGTGTGCGCCCGACCACGGCGCAGGCCTATGCCGACGTGCTCAACGCCGGCATCACCCCGATCGTGCGGGAGTACGGCTCGCTCGGGTGCTCCGGCGACCTCGCGCCCCTTGCCCACTGCGCGCTCGCGGTTCTCGGCGAGGGCGACGTGAGGGATGCCAGAGGCAACGTTCTTCCGGCGGCCGATGTGCTCGCCGCTGCGGGCATCCAGCCGATCGCGCTCGCCGAGAAGGAGGGGCTCGCCCTCATCAACGGCACGGACGGCATGCTGGGCATGCTCGCGATGGCCATCACCGACCTCGACGCGCTCTACCGGGTGGCCGACATCACGGCGGCGATGAGCGTCGAGGCGCTCCTCGGAACGGATGCCGTCTTCGCCGCCGACCTGCAGGCGCTCCGCCCGCAGACGGGCCAGGCGGCCTCTGCTGCGAACCTTCGCACGCTGCTCGGCGGCTCGCCGATCGTGAAGAGCCACGCGGGCCCGGAGGACCCGACGGTGCAAGACGCCTACTCGCTGCGCTGCAGCCCCCAGGTCGCCGGCGCCGGCCGCGACACCGTCGCGCACGCCAGGTCGGTCGCCGAGCGCGAGCTCGCCTCGGCCGTCGACAACCCCGTAGTGACGCTCGACGGACGAGTCGTGTCCAACGGCAACTTCCACGGGGCGCCCGTCGCGTACGTGCTCGACTTCCTCGCGATCGCCGTGGCGGATGCCGCCAGCATCGCCGAACGCCGCATCGACCGCCACCTCGATGTCGCCCGCAACAAGGGCCTTCCGGCGTTCCTGGCCGATCGCGCCGGCGTGGACTCGGGGCTCATGATCGCGCAGTACACGGCGGCGGGAATCGTCAGCGAGCTGAAGCGGCTGGCGGTGCCGGCATCCGTCGACTCGATCCCGTCGAGCGCCATGCAGGAGGACCACGTCTCGATGGGATGGTCGGCAGCGCGCAAGCTGCGCCGTGCCGTCGACGGGCTCACGCGCGTGCTGGCGATCGAGCTGCTCACCGCGGCGAGGTCGCTCGACCTGCGCTCGCCGCTGACACCGGGCCCCGCGACGGCTGCCGCACGCGACGCGCTGCGGACCCACGTGGGTGGCCCCGGCCCCGACCGCCCGCTCTCCCCGGAGATCGAGGCAGCGGTCGCCCTCGTCGCCGACGGCAGCATCCTCGCCGCCGTCGAGTCCATGACAGGCCCTCTGCGGTGACGAAGCCATCCAAGCAATTGCGCCATTTGCGCACTATTGCGCCAGCCGGAGTGGCGCAATAGCGCGCAAGTGGCGCTGACAAGCACGAGCACCCACGAGCACGAAGGAGTACCGAGATGAACGACAGGCTGCCCATCCACGCACCGCACGGCGCGACGCTGCGTGCGAAGTCCTGGCAAACCGAGGCACCGCTGCGCATGCTCATGAACAACCTCGACCCCGAGGTCGGCGAACGCCCAGAGGATCTCGTCGTGTACGGCGGAACCGGCCGCGCGGCGCGCAGCTGGGAGGCGTACGACGCGATCATCCGCACGCTCGAGACCCTGGAAGCCGACGAGACGCTGCTCGTGCAGTCCGGCAAGCCGGTCGGCGTGTTCCGCACCCACGAGTGGGCGCCGCGCGTGCTGATCGCCAACTCCAACCTCGTGCCCGACTGGGCGAACTGGCCGGAGTTCCGCAGGCTGGAGGCGGCCGGGCTCACGATGTACGGCCAGATGACGGCCGGATCGTGGATCTACATCGGCAGCCAGGGCATCCTGCAGGGCACCTACGAGACCTTCGCCGCCGTTGCCGAGAAGATCGCCGCCCGAAGGGGCGGGCCCGACGGGCACAGTGGAGGTACGCTCGCGGGCACCCTCACGCTGACCGGCGGGTGCGGCGGCATGGGCGGAGCGCAGCCGCTCGCCGTCACGATGAACGACGGCGCGGTGCTGATCGTGGATGTCGACCGCGCCCGGCTGCAGCGTCGGGTCGACCACGGATACCTCGACGAGCTCACCGACGACCTCGACGCCGCCATCACCCGCGCGATCGTGGCGCGTCAGGCCGGGGAGGCCCGCTCGATCGGGCTCGTCGGCAACGCGGCGACGGTGTTCCCCGAGCTCTTGCGGCGTGGGGTGCCGATCGACATCGTCACCGACCAGACCAGCGCGCACGACCCGCTGAACTATCTGCCGGAGGGCATCTCCATCGAAGAGTGGCACACCGCTGCACGGGAAGACCCTGAGGGCTTCACGGCGAAGGCACAGGCATCCATGGCGAAGCAGGTCGAGGCGATGGTCGGGTTCATGGATGCCGGCGCCGAGGTCTTCGACTA
>JBQCJQ010000185.1:0-4061 GCA_051952615.1 Humibacter sp. | reverse complement strand
CTCATCGGCCGCAAGTTCGCTTACACGCTGGGCCTCCTCGGCTACGCGGTCGGCGCTGTCGCGATGACGGTGGCGAACAGCCTCACCGTGGTGATCGTGTTCTGGGCCGTCATCGGCGGCATCGGTGCGTCGCTGCTCCTTCCCGCGATGCAGTCGCTCATCCACGGCAACTTCGAGGGCGATCACCAGAAGCGCGTCTACGCACTCGTCGGTGCGTCCGCGGCGATCGCCGCGGCTCTCGGCCCGTTGCTCGGTGGATTCCTCACGACGTTCCTCTCGTGGCGCGTCGGCTTCCTCCTCGAGGCGATCGTCATCGGGGTCGTGCTCCTGGGCCTTCCGCTGGTGAAGGACGTGCCCTACACCGGGGAGCGCTCGATCGACCTCGTGGGTGCGGCGCTCTCGGTCGTCGGCATGGGAGGCGTCGTCCTGGGCATCCTGATCTGGCAGGAGGGCGGCGAATACGTCGCGCTCGTGATCGGACTCGGCGTGGTCGCGCTCGGCGGCCTGATGATCTGGCTGCGAGCCCGCAAGCGCTCGGGCAAGCCGACGCTTCTCGACCCGACGCTCTTCTCGTCGAAGCCGTTCCGTAGCGGCGTCGGCGGTCAACTGACCCAGCAGATCGCGCTCGGCGGCACGATGATCGTGCTGCCGCTCTACCTCCAGATGGTGCTGGAGTACAACGCGCTGCTCGCCGGCCTCTCGATCGCGCCCCTGTCACTCAGCATGTTCGTCGTCGCGCTGCTCGCGGGACGTATCGCCAAGGGTCGTCCAGCCAATCTGATCCTGTGGGGGTTCGTGCTCGCGGTGGCAGGGCTCATCATCCTCGAGCCGATCGTCCCGATCGCGACATCGGGCTGGTACCTTCTCGTGCCGCTCATCATCACCGGCTCCGGGCTGGGGCTCCTCGTGTCGCAGCTCAACAACTTCACCCTGTCGCCCATCACTGACGAGCGAGTGAGCGAGGCCGCAGGGGTCAACTCGGCCGCCGGATCGTTCGGTCTGTCGTTCGGCCTCGCCTTCGCGGGCGCGATCATGCTGGCGACGCTCGCCGCGACCTTCACCTCGCTCACCGAGTCGTCGAAGGTGCTGACATCCGAACAGAAGCAGCAGGTCTCGACGGCGCTCGAACAGGATGCCCAGCTGATGTCGAACACCGGACTCAAGCAGCTGCTGGCCGACGAGCCGCCAGAGGCGGCGGCCGAGGTCATCCGCATCAACACCGAGGCCCGTCCGTTCGCTCTGCAGATCGCGCTGCTCGTCCCGATCCTCGCCGGTGGTGTCGGCATCGTGAACGGCTTCCGAATGCGGCGTCTGCCCGATCCGAAGCCCTCGGGCGCCGAGTCCATGCTGGGCTGATCCGCCCGCCTGAACCGCTCGACCGATCAGCGAGGATGGTGTCGGATCCGAACTTCATCGTGCATACTTGGTCAATTGACCCAGTTCCGCCCGATGGAGAGCAGGAGCGACACGTGAACCGATTGGTAACCCAGCGCGAGCGGGCACGCGCATGACGCGGATGTCCGTCGCCGAACGCCGCGTCGCCCTCGTCGCGGCCGCCCTGCGAGTGATCGCAAGGCAGGGCATGTCCGCGGCGACGACCCGTGCGATCGCGGCGGAGGCGGGGATGCCGCAGGCATCGTTCCACTACGCGTTCGAGTCACGCGACGAGCTGATGCGCGAGGTGGTGCGGAACGTCGTCGAGCGCGAAGAGACGTCGATCCTCCCCGCCATCGCTCCCGAGGCCGCCCCTGCCGACATGCGGGACGCCCTGCGCAGCGGCCTTCAGCACTACTTCGCGGGAGTGAAGTCCGATCCCGATCACGAGCGCGCGATGTTCGAGCTCGCGCAGTACTCCCAGCGCACGCCCGGCTCCGAACAACTGGCGGCACAGCAGTACGCGAGCTATTTCGAGCTCGCGGAGGCCTCGCTCGCGGCCGCGGAGCAGCTCGTGGGCGCGCGATGGACGGTGCCCGTCGACCAGGTCGCCAAGATGCTCGTGGGTTTCACCGATGGACTCACCACGACGTGGCTCGCCACCCGCGACGACGAAGCGGCCGCGCGTTTCATCGAGATCGCGGCCGATGCGCTGGCGCGCCTGAGCGAACCGCTTCCCGGCTCGGCGACGGACGAGAGCGTCTCGGTGAGCGGAGCGAGCGCATGACCGCCGAGAACACCGCCATGCCGGGAGCCCCGATGACCGTCGCCGTCTTCGCCGAGCCGGTCCGCCGCGTCGGCGGACGCTGGATCGCCGCCTTCGCGCTCGCCTGGTTCGGCGTCTGGATGGCTCAGCTCACGCCCGTGCAGCTGCTGCTGCCCTCGCAGATCCAGGAGCAGCTGAAGACCGACGACTGGGTGCAGAACGTTGTCGCGTTCGGCATCATCTCGGGCATCTCCGCACTGTTCGCCATCGTCGCGTTCCCCGTCACGGGCGCGCTGTCCGACCGCACCACCAGCCGGTTCGGTCGCCGTCGCCCCTGGATCCTGGCAGGCGCCCTCCTCTTCGCCCTGTCCCTACTCGTCCTCGGCGTGCAGACCACCATGCTGGGCATCGGCATCTTCTGGTGCCTCGCCCTCACCGGATTCTGCGTGCTGACCGCGGCCCTGACCGCGACCATCAGCGACCAGGTGCCCGTCGACCAGCGTGGGTATGTCTCCGGGTGGCTCTCCGCGCCTCAGGCGGTCGGCATCATCGGGGGCATCCTGCTCGTGACCCTTCTCGGGCTCGGAACCTTCATGGGCTACGCGGCGATGGCGGTGCTGCTCGTCGTACTGGTCGTGCCCTTCCTGTTCATCCCGGATGCCGTGCTTCTGCCGACCCAGCGCGCGCCGTGGTCTCTGCGCGGCATGATCGACTCCCTCTGGATCAGCCCGAAGCGCTACCCGGACTTCGGCTGGACGCTGCTCAGCCGCGTTCTCGTGAACTTCGGGAACGCGTTCGGCACGAGCCTGCTGCTCTACTTCCTCGAGTTCGGGTTGCACGACAAGCACGCACAGGATGACCTGATCGTTCTGGTGCTGATCTACATGGTCTTCGTGATCGTGGCGGCGCTCGCGCTCGGCAAGCTCTCCGACGTGCTGGGCAGGCGCAAGTCGTTCGTGTTCCTGTCCTCGGCGCTGCAGGCGGTCGCCGCGATCATCCTCGCGTTCGTCCCGACGTTCGGCATCACGATGGTGGCCGCCGGTCTGCTCGGTCTCGGCTACGGGTGCTTCCTCGCGGTCGACCAGGCGCTGGCCACCCAGGTGCTTCCCGACCCGGAGACCAGGGGCAAAGACCTCGGCATCATGAACATCGCCACAGCGGTTCCGCAGGCGGCGGCTCCGCTGCTCGGCGCTTTCATGGTGTTCCTGACCGGGTTCATGGGCCTGTTCATCCTCTCGGCCGTGTTCGCCTTCGCCGGCGCGGTCGCCGTCTCACGAGTGAAAGCGGTGCGCTGATGGCCGCCATGACATCCACGATCGACCTCGCGCTGCCGCCGGAGGCCTCCCGTCGCCGATGGGGCAATGCCGCGCTGTACTGGCCGTCGCTGACCGCCGCAACGGCGCACCTCGACGCCCCGGTCGCGGTGCTGGAACTCGACGCGCTGCGCGCCAACACCCACGACATGCTGGGGCGTGCCGCCGGCAAGCCCATTCGCGTCGCATCGAAGTCCGTGCGCGTGCGCTCCGTGGTCGACGCGGTGCTGGCGCTGCCCGGTTACCACGGCGTGCTCGCCTACACGCTCGCGGAGGGCCTCTGGCTTGCGGAGGGCGACGCGGAGCACGCCCCGATCGACGACGTCGTGATCGGCTACCCGAGCACGGATCGCTCCGCGCTGCGCCGCCTGGCCTCGTCGCCCGAACTCGCTTCGCGCGTGACGATCATGGTCGACTCGGTCGATCACCTCGACCTCGTCGACGCTCTGGTCGCCCCTGGAGAGCGCGAGACGATCCGAGTCGCCATCGAGCTTGATGCCTCCTGGTACGGACCGGCCGGACGCATCGGTGTCTTCCGTTCGCCCGTGCACTCTGTTGAGCAGGCGGCGAGCCTCGCCAGCAGAATCGTCGACCGGCCCGGCTTCTCG
>JBQCJQ010000184.1:0-3358 GCA_051952615.1 Humibacter sp. | reverse complement strand
AAGTACGCTTTGAGCCGAATCACGCAGGGTCCGCGCGCTGTTGAACGCAGGCATGATCACCGTCACCTGGGGGCGCGTACCCTTCTCGATCGTCACGAAGACCGATCGTAACGTTGGCGTGAGACCTGAGCATCCGCCGGACTGAAGAAGCGACCGGTGTGACGGAACGTACTGAAAGAGGAACTGAGCTTGGCTGATCCGAAGTCGGGGGCGACCATGGCACCGCGCCTGAGCTCCGAGGAGGCAGGAGCGCTCGCCCTCAAGTCCGGACTGCGGGAGATGGGCGTCCGCCCCTCACTCGGCCATTACGTCAAATCGGTCTGGGAGCGACGCTCGTTCATCTGGAACCTGTCGTCCTCACGCGCTTATGTGCGCAACCAGGGGTCATATCTCGGGCAGGCATGGACCCTTCTGAGACCGATCCTCGACGCGACCGTGATGATCATCATCTTCGGATTCGTGCTCCACGGCACTGCTCCAGGCATCCAGAACAGGGCCGCGTTCATTCTCATCGGCTCGTTCGCATACTCGTTCTTCCAGCAGATCGTCATGGCGGGGTTGGGCTCCGTTCCGGCCGACCTCGCGCTCATCCGATCGCACCAGTTCCCGCGTGCCGTCGTGCCGCTGTCAGCCGTGACGACCGAAGCCGTGCTGTTCGGACCGACCATGGTGTCGATGGTCGTCCTGGTATTCCTGACCGGCTTCCTGCCCGACATGGGCGGCCTGGTCGTGCCGCAATGGTCATGGTTGCTCCTCCCCGTCGCGGCCGTGCTGCTCACGATGTTCTCCGCCGGAGTGGGGATGTTCTTCTCCCGGCTGGGCGCGCGGGCGCCAGACATCGCGAACGTCGTGCCGTTCTTCCTCTCGCTCGGACGATTCGCCTCAGGTGCGACCTTCTGGATCGCCGGGCTGACCGGAGAGCACAGCTGGTTCCGGCCATTGCTGCTGCTGCAGCCGGTGCAGATCTATCTGGAACTGTTCCGAGGCGTCTTCGGCATCGAGCCGCTCATCCCCATGACGTTCGGCGTCTGGGCGCTTGCGATCGTCTACGCGATCGGCGGTCTCGCCATCGGATTCCTGTTCTTCTGGGGTGCAGAGGAGACCTACGGTCGTGACTGACGACATCGACTACGAGATCGACGCCGCCGACCTCCCGAAGCGGGCCGAGAAGCGCACCCTGGGCTCCCCCTCGGTCGTCGTCGACGACGTGCACATCACCTACAAGGTCTTCGGCGCTCGCAGGGCCGGCACGACCCAGACCAAGACGTCGCTGTTCAACAAGGCCGTCAGCCTGGGCCGGCCGGACAGCGGACCCATCACCGAGGTGCCCGCCGTGCGGGGCGTGTCGTTCGTCGCGCATCACGGAGAGTCCATCGGCATCGTCGGCACCAACGGCTCGGGCAAGTCCACGCTTCTGCGCGCGATCGCCGGACTCCTCCCGCCCACCAAGGGGCGCGTCTTCGTCTCGGCGGAGCCCGCGCTCCTCGGCGTGAACGCCGCGCTCCTGCCCAGGCTCACGGGCGAGCGGAACATCACGATCGGCGGACTCGCCCTCGGCCTCAGCGCACGGGAGGTGCGCGAGGGCACCCCCGCCGTCGCGGAGTTCGCCGAGCTCGGCGACTTCCTCTATCTGCCGATGAGCGCGTATTCCTCCGGTATGGGCTCGCGACTGCGGTTCGCGATCTCCACGATGCAGACGCCGGAGATCCTCATGATCGATGAGGCGCTCGCCACCGGTGACGCCTCGTTCCGTAAGAAGAGCACCGAGCGCATCGAGCAGATTCGCGAACAGGCCGGCACCGTGTTCTTCGTCTCGCACTCCCTGGGGTCTGTCCGGGCGATGTGCACCAGGGTGCTGTGGATCAACAAGGGTCTGCTCGTCGCCGACGGAGACGTGGACGAGGTCTGCGACGCATACAACGATTTCGTCCAGGGGCGATCGGATGCCGCAGCAGGCGCCAACCTCGGCTGAGTTGTCAGCCCCACCTCGGCAGGCGAAGGCACCCGCCGCCTCGCCCCATGCCTCGCCGTCGCCGATTCCTCCCTCTGCCAGAATGGATGCCATGAGCACGGCCGCCCCTTCCGACCAGGACGGGTCGACCATCGATGACGTCTGCATCGTCGTTCCGCTGTACAACGAGGCCCCGGTCATCGGCGGCGTCATCACCCAGTTGCGCGAACGCTTCTCGCACGTGGTGTGCGTCGACGACGGCAGTACCGACGGCTCCGCGGCGATCGCCGAATCCGCGGGAGCGCGCGTGCTCCGCCATCCCGTGAACCTCGGGCAGGGCGCCGCGCTGCAGACCGGCATGTCGTACGCACTCGGTCAGCCGGGTATCGCCTACCTCGTCACGTTCGACGCCGACGGGCAGCACCGCATCGAAGACGTGATCGGCATGCTCGAGATGGCACGGGAGAAGGACCTGGCCGTCGTGTTCGGCTCGCGCTTTCTCGACAACCGCACGAAGGCGGGCTGGGCGAAGCGGATCGTGCTCAAGACCGCGGTGTGGGTCACCAACAAGACGACGGGGCTGCGGCTCAGCGACGCGCACAATGGACTGCGGGTCATCCGCGTCGATGCTGCCAAGCACGTCAATCTCGTGCAGGACCGCATGGCGCACGCGACGGAGATCGTGCTGCAGCTGTCTCGCACGAAGCTGCCGTGGGCGGAGTACCCCGTCGAAGTCCTCTACACCGACTATTCGCGCGGCAAGGGCCAGTCGCTGCTGAACTCGGTGAACATTCTCGTCGACCTGCTCATCCGTTAGGACCTCAGCCATGTGGATCAAGATCATCCTGGTGGTGGTGATCGTCATCATCGGCCTGCTGCTCATCCGTCCCCCGAGCGGCGACAGGCACCTCGCCCTGCGGCGGCTCTTCATGGTGTTCCTGGTCGCCGTCGCGATCATCTCCGTACTGATCCCGCAGTGGCTCACCTGGCTCGCCCACCTCGTCGGCGTCGGCCGAGGAACCGACTTCCTGCTCTATGCGCTGGTGATCGCGTTCCTGGTGTTCGTCTCGACCGCGTATCGACGCAACGTGCTGCTCGACCGCAAGATCACGCAACTGGCCCGAGCTGCGACACTGGCCGAGGCTCGCGCTCAGGATGCCGAACGACGAGCCGTCTCCCCCGACCAGGCGCCCGACGACGCCGGGGTCACCAAGGGCTCGTAGCCGAACCTGCGGGTCTCGATACGCGTGCCGCTGAGTGGCGCGCTCCTCGGCCAGGGTGGCTCAGCAGGCGGTGATCCTCAGCAGCCGAGCGTGCCCCTGGTGGTCGACCTCGGTGGCCACGCCGGCCTGCACCAGGCCGATGAGCCCCGAGTAGCCCGCGACGAAGTTGAAGCCGTAGCCGGTG
>JBQCJQ010000183.1:0-15483 GCA_051952615.1 Humibacter sp. | reverse complement strand
GCCCCGCCGCGCGGCCCCCTGGGGCGCGACCGAGTCGGCTGAGCCCCCCAGCCAGCCCCCCGCCCCCGCACCCCCACCTCCTACACCTTCGACGAGCCACCACCTTCTCGCCGAGCCACCACCTAATCCGCGCGGATTGGGTGGTGGGTCGACGAGAAGGTGGTGGCTCGTCGGTGTAGGAGGTGCCGGGGCGGGGGCGGAGGGATGGCTGAGGGGACTCAGCCGACTCGGTCGCGCACCAGGGGGCCGCGCGGCGGGGCGCTATCCGCGATGTCCCACGCGCCATCGAGGGCATCCAGCGCGCGCTCGAAGCGCACCGGGTCATCCGTCGACAGCGTGAAGAGCGGTGCGCCCTCCACGACCGACTCCCCCACCTTGGCGTCAAGGTCGATGCCTGCTGCGTGCAGAACGGGGTCCTGCTGCCGCGCCCGGCCGGCGCCGAGGCGCCATGCCGCAACACCGAAGGCAAGGGCATCCTGCCGCGACACCACACCGGACCGCGGCGCGGTGACGACGTGCGTCTCCCTGGCGTGCGGAAGGGGGGCATCCGGGTCGCCGTCCTGGGCACGGATGAGCGCACGCCAGGAGTCCATCGCCCGCCCGGAGCGCAGCGCCTCTTCGACGTCGGCATCGGGCTGCCCGACGAGTCGCAGCATCTCGCGCGCCAACGCCAGGGTGAGCTCGACGATGTCGGCAGGGCCGCCACCTGCGAGCACCTCGACGGACTCCCGGACCTCGTTCGCGTTGCCGATCGCACGGCCGAGCGGTGCGTTCATGTCGGTGAGCAGCGCGGAGGTCGCGACACCGGCATCCTGCCCGAGCTCCACCATAGTGCGGGCAAGCTCACGCGCCTTGTCGAGGTCGCGCATGAACGCGCCGGATCCGAACTTCACGTCGAGCACGAGGGCGCCCGTGCCCTCCGCGATCTTCTTGCTCATGATCGACGACGCGATGAGCGGAATGGCCTCGACCGTTCCCGTGATGTCACGCAGGGCGTAGAGCTTCTTGTCCGCTGGGGCAAGACCGGGACCTGCGGCGCAGATCGCTCCGCCGACTTCCCTCAGCTGAGCGAACAGCTCGTCCGTGGTGAGCGCCGCCCGCCAGCCGGAGATGCTCTCCAGCTTGTCGAGCGTGCCACCCGTGTGGCCGAGTCCGCGGCCGGACAGCTGAGGCACCGCGACGCCGAAGGATGCCACGAGCGGCACCAACGGCAGCGTGATCTTGTCTCCCACGCCTCCGGTCGAGTGCTTGTCCACCGTCGGCCTGCCGAGGTCGCCGAAGCTCATCCGCTCGCCGCTCGCGATCATCGCGAGCGTGAGGTCGCGGATCTCGCGTCGCGACATGCCGTTCAGCAGAACGGCCATCGCCCACGCCGACATCTGCTCGTCTGCGACGTAGCCGCGCGTGTAGGCGTCGACGAGCCAGTCGATCTCGGGCGTCGAGAGCTCGCCGTGGTCGCGCTTGGTTCGGATCAGGTCGACGGCGTCGAACTTCTCAGCCATGGAACTCCTTGAGGTCGCGTGGGCCGAAGGCGTCGGGCAGCACCTCGTCGATCGTGCGGATGCCCGACACGGTCTCGAGCAGCATGCCGGGCACCGAGTGTTCGTAGAGGAGCTGCCTGCAGCGGCCGCACGGCATGATCACCTCGCCCTCACCGTTCACGCAGATGAAGGCGACGAGGCCGCCGCCACCCGTCATGTGCAGCATCGAGACCAGGGAGCACTCCGCGCAGAGTGTGAGCCCGTAGCTAGCGTTCTCGACGTTGCAGCCGGAGACGATCCGGCCGTCCGTCGCCAGCGCTGCCGCTCCGACGGGGTAGTGCGAGTACGGCACGTAGGCGTTCCCCATGGCGCTCACGGCCTCGGAGCGCAGGGCGCCCCAGTCGACCTCACCGTTCAGGGGCGTCGTCTCGTCATCCATCGTTCTCGATCGTTCCTTACGCGACATGCGGGCGACACGGCATCGTCACGACTTGATGTAGGGCTTTCCGGATGCCGCCGGGCCGCGCACATAGCCCACGAATCCCGCGACCGCGAGGATCGTCACGACGTACGGCAGCATGAGCAGGAACTCGCTGGGCACGGGAGACCCCACGGCCGCGAGCGTGTACTGCAGGTTGCTGGCGAAGCCGAAGAGCAGTGCGGCCAGCGTCGCCCTGATCGGATCCCACCGGCCGAAGATGACAGCGGCGAGGGCGATGTATCCCTGACCGCCCGTCATGTCTTCGCTGAACGATCCGACCGACCCGAGCGTGAAGTACGCACCGCCGAGACCGACGATGGCGCCGGCCAGCGACACGTTCCAGAAGCGCGTGCCCGTGACGTTGATGCCCACCGTGTCGGCGGCCTGGGGATGCTCGCCCACCGACCGCAGGCGCAGTCCCCATCGGGTGTGGAACAGACCGATGTACACGGCGGCGACGGCGATGTACATGAGGTACACGATGATCGACTGGTCGAACAGCACGGGCCCTATCACGGGGATCGCGCTCAGACCGGGGATCGGCACAGCAGGCAGCAACGGCGGGTTGTTCAAGAACGACGCGTCCTTGGCAAGCACCTGGCTGTAGAAGAAGTTCGTCAGGCCGAGCACCAGCACGTTGATGACGACACCGACGATCACCTGGTCGACGTAGTACTTGATGGCGAACGCCGCGAGGATGAACGACACGAGCACACCCGCGATCAGGGCAGCGACGAGGCCGAGCCACACGGACCGCGTCATGCTCGCCACCACTGCCGCGAGGAAGGCCCCGCCGAGCAGCTGACCCTCGATCGCGATGTTCACGACACCGCTGCGCTCGGAGATGACGCCCCCGAGCGCACCGAAGATGTACGGGACGCTGAGGCTGACGGCGCCGAGCAGCAGGCTCGTGATCGGCAGCGGCCGCGAGTTGTCGCCTGCCGCCCAGGTGAGGAACGTCACGACGAAGATGAAGGCGAACACGCTCGAGAACCACAACGGCACCTTCGCGTATCGGTTCAGGAGCCACCAGCTGAGACCCGCCATCACGACGAGCACGATGGTCAGGATGACGCAGGTCAACGTCGTCGGCACGACGAGCTGCGGCAGGCTCGGCGCCACCCGACCGCCCGCGAACGTGAAGGTCGTGTCCCCGCCACGGCGGAACACGATGAACAGCACGATCGACAGCAGAGCGACCACCGACAGGATGATCGGCGTCTTCCAGCTCTTGACGACCGTCTTCTCGAGAACGATCGGCGCGGCATCCGGCACGATGTGTTCGGTCGTGGTGGTCACTTGGCCGTCGCCTCCTGTGTTGCGGTCGGAGCGGGAGTCTTCTTGCGCGGCTTCGCCCCCGGCGTCGGGAGCCGGAAGATGGCGCGCACCAGAGGCGGCGCTGCGATGAACAGCACGATCAGCGACTGCACGACGAGCACGATGTCGATCGGGATGCCGTTGGCCGCCTGCATGAGGAATCCGCCGGCCTTGAACGCGCCGAACAGCACGCCGGCCACGAAGATGCCGATCGGGCGGGAGCGTCCGAGCAGTGCGACCGTGATGGCGTCGAACCCGATGCCCGCGTCGATGCCGGAGCTGAAGCCTCCGGTCGTCGTGCCCAGCACCTGGTCGGCGCCGGCGAGACCGACGAGACCACCGCTGATCACCATGGCCCAGATGATGGCCGAGTTCACGCTGATGCCTGCCACGCGTGCCGCGTGCGGATTCTCGCCGACGGCGCGGAACTTGAAGCCGAGGCTCGAGCGCTCAAGCAGCCACCACACGACGATGGTCGCCGCGACCGAGATGATGAAGCCCCAGTGCAGCTGATACTGAGGACCGAGCAACGGAGGCAGGATCGCGTTCGGCAGGATCGCTGGCGACTTCGGGTTGTTCGTGCCGTGCTCCTGCAGGGCGCCGGGCGTGCGCAGCAGGTAGCTGATGAGGTAGAACGCGATCCAGTTCAGCATGATCGTCACGATGACCTCGTGCGCACCGGTGCGTGCCTTGAGCACGCCGGCGATGCCCGCCCAGATCGCGCCGCCGACGAACGCGGCGAGGAGCGCGACGACCAGGTGCAGAACGGGCGGCAGGTCGAACGACCAGCCGATCCAGCCGCAGAAGGCCGCGGCGATGAGCATCTGGCCCTGACCACCGATGTTGAAGAGGCCGGTGCGGAAGCCGAGGCCGACACCGAGACCGGCGACGATCAACGGTGTCGCGTAGGTGAGAGTGTCCATGAACGGGCGGATGCCCGCGGCGAACGTCGGCCGTCCGAAGTTGTAGATCGCGCCTTGGAAGAGCGACGAGTACGCCCCGGAGACCACGTTCCAGATGGCCTGGAACGTGTCGCCGGGTCGGGCGAAGAAGTAACCGGCGGCCCGCTGGACGCCAGGGTCGGTGATCGCGATCAGGATCGCGCCGACGATCAGGGCGAGAACGACCGCGAGGATCGAGATGACGACGCTGCCGCCGACGACCTGCCGAAGGGCATCGTTCCAGCGGTTCGAGTCGGGGCTGGGTGCGTCGGGGGTGACCCCTGCGCCGGCCTCCAGCGCGACGTCCGCCGAGCCCGCGGCGTTGGCGGCGGATGCCTGCGCGTTGCCCTGCTCGCTCACGCGGCCTCTCCTCTCGTGGATGGTCGGCCTTGCGCGTCATCCTGCGGCGCCGGGTCCTGCGGGCCTGGAGTCTGCGGGCCGGGATTCCGCGGCCCTGGAGTCTGGGGCGGAACGTCTGGATGCTCGCCCGCCATCATGATGCCGAGGGTCTCGCGGTCTGTGCCGCCTGGGACGATGCCGACGATTCCTCCGCGGTACATCACGGCGATGCGGTCGGCGAGCGCGTCGACCTCGTCGAGTTCGGTCGAGACGACGATGACCGGAATGCCGGAGTCACGCGCCTGCACGATGCGCTTGTGGACGAACTCGATCGACCCGACGTCGAGTCCGCGAGTGGGCTGCGCTGCCACGAGCAGGCGGAGCTCACGGCTGAGCTCGCGAGCGAGCACCACCTTCTGCTGGTTGCCGCCGGAGAGCGTGCCGACGTGGGTGTCAATGCTCTGCGCACGCACGTCGAACTCGGCGACCTTCTCGGTGGCGAAGGTCGAGCGATAGCCGAGCTGGAGGCCGCCACCCTTGACGAAGGGTGCGCCGTCGGAGCGGTCGAGCATGAGGTTCTCCGCGATGGAGAACTCGCCGACCAGGCCGTCTTCGTTGCGGTCTTCGGGCACGAAGCCGACGCCGGCATCCAGAACGCGGCGAACGCTCAGCCCGTTCAGCTCCTTGCCGTCGAGCTCGATCTCGCCCTCGACGTGCGCCTGCAGACCGAGCAGAGCCTCCGTCAGCTCCGTCTGACCGTTGCCCTGGACCCCCGCGATGGCGAGGATCTCTCCTGCGCGCACCTCGAAGCTCACGTTGTTCACGACGAGCTGGCCGATGTGGTCGATCACCGTGAGACCGCGCACCTTGAGGGCGGCGTCGCCGGGTCGAGCCGCCTCTTTCTGCACGGTGAGCTCGACGGAGCGGCCGACCATGAGGGATGCCAGCTCCGCGTTGCTCGCCGTCGGGGAGGCATCCCCAACGACCTTGCCGAGGCGCATGACGGTGATGCGGTCGGCGACCTCGCGCACCTCGCGAAGCTTGTGGGTGATGAAGACGATCGCGGTTCCGGCATCGCGGAGCTGGCGCATGATCGCCATCAGCTCGTCGGTCTCCTGCGGCGTCAGCACCGCAGTGGGCTCGTCGAACACGAGCACCTTCGCGTCGCGTGACAGCGCCTTGATGATCTCGACTCGCTGCTGAACGCCGACGGGGAGATCCTGGATCAGCGCGTCGGGGTCGACGTCGAAGCCGAATCGCGACGAGATCTCGCGGACGCGCTTGCGCGCTTCCTTCAGGTTGAGGAAGCCGGCGAATCCGGTGCTCTCATGGCCGAGCATCACGTTCTCCGCGACGGTGAACACCGGGATGAGCATGAAGTGCTGGTGCACCATGCCGATGCCGGCCTTCATCGCGTCGCCGGGGCCGTCGAAGTGCTGCACCTGGTCGTCGAGCAGGATCTCGCCCTCGTCGGCCTGGAGCAGTCCGTACAGCACGTTCATCAGCGTCGACTTGCCCGCGCCGTTCTCACCGAGGATGCAGTGGATCTCGCCGGGCTCGACGGTCAGTGAGATGTGATCGTTGGCAGTGAGGGAGCCGAATCGCTTCGTGATACCGCGAAGTTCGAGCTTCATAGGGGTCAATCTACCTTTCGGCGGTCGGTGCCCTGCAGACGAAACGGCTCCCTGCGCAGAGGAGCGCAGGGAGCCGTCACACGGGTCAGGACTTCGGCGACGCCGGGGAGGTGACCTTGATGGAGCCGTCGATGATGCCGGCCTTGATCGCGTCGAGCTCGGACTGCAGCTTCGGGTTCACCTTCGACGCGAAGTTGTGGAACGGAGCGAGTCCGACGCCGTCGTTCTTCAGCGTGCCGACGTACGGCGTGTTGTCGAACTTGCCGGCGGCCGAGCTCTCGATGACCGCGGAGGTGGAGGGCTGGATGCCCTTCATGACCGAGGTCAGCAGGATCGGGCGCACCGTGGGGTCGGTGTTGTAGACGTCGGCGTCGACACCAATCATCGCGATGCTCTTGCCCGCGGCGTTCGCCTCGTCGATGGCCTGCGCGGCCGACTGATAGATCGGGCCGCCGACCGGCATGATCACGTCGGCGTTCTGGTCGATGAGGCCCTGCGCGACCTGCTTGGCGGTGTCGTTGGCGTCGAACCCACCGGTGAAGGAGCCCTTCTGGGTCGCGGTGTCCCAACCGACGACCTTGACGTCCTTGCCGTTCTTCTGGTTGTAGTAGTTCACGCCGTCGACGAAGCCGTCCATGAAGATCGTGACGGTCGGGATCTGCATGCCTCCGAAGGTGCCGACGACGCCGGTCTTGGAGTAGCTCGCCGCAGCGTAGCCCGCGAGGAAGGCCGCCTGGGCCGTGTCGAAGATGATCGGCTTGACGTTCGGGGCGTTGATCGAGTTGTCGTCGATGATCGCGAAGTCGGTGCCGGTGTTCGCGGCGGCCGCCGTCTTGGTGCCGTCGGCGAGGTTGAACCCGACGGTGATGATCAGGTTGCAGTTCTGGTCGATCATGCTGTTGATGTTCGGCGCGTAGTCGCTCGCGGTCTTGGACTCCGCGGTCTTGTACTTCGCGTTCAGCTTCTTCGCGCTGTCGACGAGGCCCTCATAGCCGAGCTGGTTGAACGAGTGGTCGTCGAAACCGCCCGAGTCAGACACCATGCACGGCAGGAATTTGGATGCCGCCGCTGTCGTCGTCGACGTGCTCGTCGGCGCCTGGCCACAGCCCGCCAACAGGGCCAGCGCGCCCGCCGCGGCAAGCCCCGCGAACGCTAACTTGCGAACTTTGGATGTCACGTTGTCCTCCACATTGCAGATCCGCGCGAGCGCGCGAGACGTCGATGAGACGTTACTCAAAGTTACGAACCGGCTCGACGGCCGTTCGGAGTTCTTAGCACGCCCGTTACCATCTTGTTTCTTTTGAGCATTATGAGCGAGCCTCATGCGCATTTGAGCGCACGGCCGACCGTCATCTACTCAGATGTGCGCGCTGGAGCTGAAAGCGAAGGCCCGGTGGGCTTTCGCCGCGACGCCAGCGCCGAGGCAGCTACGCTGCCTCGGTTCCCGGGTGCTAAAGCACCTCGGTGGAGCCCGTGAGCCGCAGGGCTTCGACGACCGCCTTGACGCGCTGGGCGTTCTCGCTGGTCGTCACCAGCAAGGCGTCAGGGGTGTCCACGATGACGACGTTCTGTATTCCGATCAGACTGATCACGCGCTTGGTCTGGCTCACCACGATGCCGCTCGACGCGTCGGACAGCACTCGCGCGTTCTCGCCGAGGATGGCCAGGTCGGAGGCCCTTCCTGCGCTGTTCAGCTTGGCGAGCGACGCGAAGTCCCCGACGTCGTCCCACGCGAAGTGGCCAGGCACGACGGCGAGTTTGCCCGCTGCAGCGGCGGGCTCGGCGACCGAGTAGTCGATGGCCACCTTCTTCAGGGTCGGCCAGATGCGGTCGACCGCCGGGCCACGCGTCGCGGGGTCATCCCACGCCGCGGCGAGCTCCTGCAGACCGGCGAGGAGTTTCGGCTCCGTCTTGCCCAGCTCCTCGAGAAGCACTGACGCCTTGGCGATGAACAT
Organism: Humibacter sp.; assembly: GCA_051952615.1. Taxonomy (GTDB): domain Bacteria; phylum Actinomycetota; class Actinomycetes; order Actinomycetales; family Microbacteriaceae; genus Humibacter. The sequence continues at coordinate 7,335 of JBQCJQ010000183.1, read as the reverse complement.
GCTCGCGTTCCAGAGGTAGTCGCCGCTGGAGAGATATCCGGTCGCCGTGGCGAGGTCCGGCTTCTCCACGAAAGACGTGACCCGGCGCGCCGAACGCGCACCCTCGATCTCGAGCTGGTCGCCGATGTGGATGTAGCCGAACCCGACCGCGGGCTCGGTGGGCTGGATGCCGATCGTCGTGATGTAGCCGGCGCGTGCCGCCGCGACCGCCTCGATGACGGCCGCGCGGAACAACGGTTCGTTGCCGATCACGTGGTCGGCGGCGAACGATCCAATGATCACGCCGGGCTCGCGGTGCTCGAGGATGGCGGCTGCCAGTCCGATCGCCGCCGTCGAGTCGCGAGGCTCGCTCTCCAGCACGACGTTCGCGTCGGCGAGCGCCGGAATCTGGGCCTCGACGGCCGCGCGGTGCGCCCTGCCCGTCACGACCATGACCCGTTGCTCCCCCGCCAGCGGGGCGAGTCTGTTCCAGGTGGCCCGAAGCAGAGTGGATCCGGAACCGGTGAGGTCGTGCAAGAACTTCGGGGCATCCGCCCGCGAGAGGGGCCACAGCCTCGACCCGACACCTCCGGCCGGGATGACGCAGTAGAAGTCCTGCAGGGGCAGTACGCTCATGCCTCCCAGGATAAGAGGTGGCGGGTCGGCCGGAACGAGAACCCGACGTGTGAACGACCGACCGGGTTCAGCGGGGGTTCACCCGGCCGCCACGACGCCTTCGTAGCGTGCAGTGCATGAGGGTCGCCATCGTCAGCGAGAGCTTCCTCCCCACCGTGAACGGCGTGACAACGAGCGTCTGCCGCGTACTCGACGAACTGGCACGCGAAGGCCACGAGGCCATCGTGATCTGCCCGGGGCCGAACGCCCCGAGCAGTTATGCCGGATTCGCAGTGCACACCGTCCCGTCGATCGCGTATCGACAGTTCCCCCTCGGCATGCCGAGCCCGCAGGTGCAGCAGCTTCTGAGCGCGTTCGCACCGGACGTGCTGCACGCTGCGTCGCCGTTCCTGCTCGGCGCCCAGGCCATCGCAGCAGCAGGCCGGCTGGGCGTGGCCACCGTCGCGATCTATCAGACGGATGTCGCAGGCTATGCGAAGCGCAACGGCCTCGGCCTCACCACGAACATCGCCTGGCGCTACGTGCGCTGGGTGCACAACGGCGCGGACCTCACGCTGGCGCCCTCGACGGCGTCGGCACACGACCTGGCACAGGCCGGCGTGCTCCGCGTGCGCAGATGGGGCCGCGGCGTCGACCTCGAGCGCTACCACCCCAACAACCGCACGGCGGCAGACACCGTCGCACTTCGGGAGCTGCTCTCCCCCGACGGAGAGGTCGTCGTCGGCTACGTCGGCAGGATCGCGCCGGAGAAGCAGGTCGAGCGCTTCGCGGCGCTGCGCGGAATGGATGGCATCCGCATCGCCATCGTCGGCGACGGCCCCAGCGAGGTGACCGTGCGCAAGGCTCTGAAGCGCATGCCGGTCTCGTGGCTCGGCCGCCGCGGAGGACGCGATCTCACCGCCGCGTACGCAGCGATGGACGTGTTCGTGCACACCGGCACCGAGGAGACCTTCGGGCAGACCGTGCAGGAGGCGCACGCGTCGGGCATCCCGGTCGTCGCGCCGAATGCCGGCGGTCCGATCGACCTGGTCGAGCACGGCGTCGACGGCTTCCTCGTCGACAGCGACCGCATGCTGCACGACGCCGTGGAGACGCTGGTCGATGACGGCGCCCTTCGCAGACGAATGGGTGAGGCCGGACGGCGTGCCGTGCTCCGCTCGTCGTGGTCGGACGTCTGCGCCGGCCTGTTCGCGCACTACGAGGCCGCGATTGCGCATCGGGCGGCATCCGGGCGACGTCTGCAGCGTGCTCTCGACCTCTGATCGGCTCTCGGCGTGAGGGTTTCGTGAGGCCCGACCGGCGATGACACCCGATGGGGCTTAAGGTGTCACCGGGCGCGCTCACGCCGCCCCAACTCTCCCTGATGCCGCCGAACGGAGGCGAAGCATGGCCGAACGCAGGCGCCGAGTCATCCCCATCCCCTTCATGCCGCGAACACGCACGGCCACGCCGCTCGAGCCGGTGCCTGTCGAGGAGAGCACGCCTCAGTCGCGGAACACCATCGTCGACTCGGCCATCTACGCGGGCGGCAAGCGCATCTCGTCGCCCACCACCCTTGCCGACACCTACCGTGCTCTCGACGAGACGCCGGGCGGCGTCGCGTGGATCGGCCTCTACCGACCGAGCGAGGCCGAGCTGCACTCCCTCGCCCGCGAGTTCAACCTTCACGAGCTGGCGGTCGAAGACGCGATCAGCGCGCACCAACGGCCCAAGCTGGAGCGCTACGACGACGTGTTGTTCGTCGTGCTGCGCGCCGCCAACTACCTGGATGTTCCCGAGGAGGTCTCCTTCGGAGAGGTGCACGTCTTCGTCGGGCCGAACTTCGTCATCACCGTTCGGCACAGCGAGTCGCCCGACCTCTCGCAGGTTCGGCACCGGATGGAGCACGACCTCGACCTGCTCGCGCTCGGGACCCAGAGCATCCTGTACGCGATCATCGACACGATCGTCGACGCCTACGCGCCGGTCGTCGCCGGTCTCGCCAACGACATCGACGAGATCGAGACGCAGGTGTTCGACGGTGACGCGAACGTCTCACGACGCATCTACGAGCTGTCGACCGAGGTGATCGACTTCCAGCGGGCGACGCATCCGCTCAGCGACGTCGTCGAGCTGCTCGAGCTGGGCAGCCAGAAGTACGGGGTCACCCAGGAGCTGCAGCGCAACCTGCGCGACGTTGCGGACCACCTCACGCAGGTCAACGAGCGTGTCGACGACTTCAAGCGCATGCTGCGCGACATTCTGACCGTGAACGCCACGCTTGTCAGCGAGCGGCAGAACGCCAGGATGACCGACCTGTCCGAGAGCGCCAACCGGCAGGGCGAAGAGGTCAAGAAGATCTCGTCGTGGGCCGCCATCCTGTTCGGTCCGACGCTGATCGCGGGCATCTACGGCATGAACTTCACGAACATGCCAGAGCTGCATTGGAAGTACGGCTACCCGATGGCGGTCGCGGCGATGGCGCTGACCAGCGTCATCCTGTACCTCGTGTTCAAGCGACGGAACTGGCTCTGACCTTCGGCTGACCGTTCCTCAGCCGACCCTGAGCCGCTCGGCGGCGGCCTCGACGAACCGCAGATGATCGTCGACGGTGTCGCCTGGCGCGATCACTCGCAGCACCACTTCGTCGACGGCGTCGCGGTACTGACCGATGCGCTCGCCGAAGGTCGCTGCGTCGATCACCGTCTGCTGAGGCGTGACGCCGAGCCGTTCGAAATTCGCGGCGTACGCCGGGTATCCGCCGTACCGTGCGGCCTCGTCGGCGAGCCGGCTCTCGGCCGAGGCCTCCAGTGCCGTGCGCACGTAGAGCGCGACGTGGGATCCGGATGTCACTCGTCGAGCCTCCCCGGCCTGTTCGGCGGCGACCGCCGGCGTCAGCCAACTGAGCAGCACGCCGTCGGCCCTGCGGGCTCCGAGCCGACGCATCTTCGGGCCGAGTGCTCCGACGAGGACCCTCGCCGACAGGCGGTCGTGCAGCACCTCGACGGCGTCGCCGACCAGGGCGAGAGCCCCATCCCGGGCTTGTCCAGCGCCGATGCCGAGCACGAGCCGATGCTCGGGGAGCTCGGCACGCCTGACGGCGGCGACGATGGCGTCGGCGTGGCGACGATCGACCGGGATGACGCCGGTCGCCAGAAAGAGGCTGCTCGTGACATCCGCTGCCGCTTCGAGCGCCGCGATCGAGTCACCGCCCGGGGTGTCGTTGACCCAGAGCGAGCGGAACCCGGCCCGCTCGACCGCTGGTGCGAGCCGTGCGATGGCGTCCGGGCCGAGGGCTCCGGCCACGCCGATGGAGACATTCCCTTGTGGCATGGTTCGAGAATGCACCACCTGCCGCGCGGTCGTACCGCGGCACGTGAGGAAAGGGTCAGCGAGCGGGGGCGGCCACCTCGAGCGACCTCCCAAGGGCGTCGAGCTGGTCGGAGATGCCCTTGGTGCGGTACTCGGGCTTGTCGCCGCCGTCGAGGTAGACGCCGTGCTCGGTCAACACCAGCTTCGTGCCCGACCCGTCCGCCAGGAACTCGACCGAGGTGAGCGAGACGGAGATGCGCGTGTCGCCGCGCAGCATGTGGTTCACGTAGACGATGCGCTCGTTCGGAACGATGTCGCGATACTCGGCGTCGTACGTGTAGACGTTGCCGTCGGGCGCGACTCCGCGCGAGATCTCGTGGCCGTTTACGCGGAAGTCCAGGCGGTACTCGGAGCCGTCGGCGGGTTCGCCGCCCTGGAACCAGACGCGCTTGGCATCCTGATTCGCCCAGGCGTCGAAGACCCTCGCGGTGTCGGCCTCGTAGTGACGCTCGAGCACCATCGTGTCGTGAGCAGTGGATCGTTCTGACATGGTCGTTCCTTCTCTTCGGTGGTCGTTCAACTGGGGCTCGCGTCGTCGAGGAAATCGCCCAGACGGTCGAGTCGCTCGTTCCAATCGGCTCTGCGCGCCGCGAACCACGATTGCGCCGCATCGAGCGCCTGCCCGTCGAGACGGCAGGTGCGCACCCGACCGACCTTCGCGCTGGTGACGAGTCCGCTCGCCTCGAGCACCTGCAGGTGCTGGATGACCGCGGGCAGCGACATCGGAAGCGGCTTCGCCAGCTCGCTGACCGTCGCCTCCCCCACTGCGAGCCGCTCGACCATCAGCCGGCGACTCGGGTCGGAGAGCGCGTGGAACACGTCGTCCAATTGGTTAAGCACCTGCTTAACCAATCACACTCGGACCGTGTTGTCAACAGCCTCCGGTGGGGGAACGAGGGAGCGCAAAAACGAATCGCGCCGGGGAACTAGACTGACTCCGGTGCCGATTCCGCGTGTGAAAACGCCGCGTCAGGCGATCGGGCACCGAACTCGATCAGGGAGGGTTGTCCGTGCCAGCAGAAACGGCAGACACTCTCGAGCCGACCAAGACTCGGCCCGGGGGAACGCTGTATCGCGGTCGGGAAGGCATGTGGTCGTGGGTGCTGCATCGCATCACCGGTGTGGCGATCTTCTTCTTCCTGCTCGTCCACATTCTCGACTCGGTGGTTCTCGGCATCAGCCCTCAGGCGTACAACGCGGTGATCGGAACGTACAAGAACCCGATCATGGGGCTCGGTGAGACCGCACTCGTCGCGGCCATCGCATTCCACGCGCTGAACGGCATCCGCATCATCCTGATCGACTTCTGGAGCAAGGGCGCCAAGTACCAGAAGGTGATGTTCTGGACGGTCATCGTGCTGTGGGTCGTGCTGATGCTGGGCTTCGCCCCGATCCACCTGGCCAACGTGTTCAGCGAAGGGAGCGCGTCGTGACCACGATCGAGGCACCCCGCACCCCGAGCCGCCCGACTCCCTCCAAGGGCGTCAACTGGGAGAAATGGGGATGGCTGTACATGCGCGCCTCCGGCGTGCTGCTCGTCGTCCTGATCTTCGGGCACCTGATCGTGAACCTGGTTCTCGGCCAGGGCATCAAGGCGGTCGACTTCGGCTTCGTCGCCGGCAAGTGGGCGGATCCGTTCTGGCGCGTGTGGGACGGCCTCATGCTGTGGCTGGCCCTGATCCACGGCGGCAACGGCATGCGCACGATCGTGAACGACTACGCGCACAACCGCACGATCAACCGCACCCTCAAGCTGCTGATCCTCGCCGCGGTGGTCATCCTGATTCTGCTGGGCACCTACACGGTCACCTTCTTCGACCCGTGCCCGTCGGGCGCGCCGGCGAACCTGCTGCCCGACTTCTGCTCGACCATCTCCAAGTAAGCCCGCGACGGCGCCGCACGTTCGACGGCGCACCACGAACCGAAAGCTACGGACACCCACGTGACTGAACAGATCGCAGACGGAGCCGTGATCGACGGCGTGCACTATCACCAGTTCGACATCGTCATCGTCGGCGCGGGCGGTGGCGGCATGCGCGCGGCCATCGAGGCCGGACCGCACGCGAAGACGGCCGTCATCTCCAAGCTCTACCCGACGCGCTCCCACACGGGCGCGGCGCAGGGCGGCATGGCCGCCGCGCTCGCGAACGTCGAGGAGGACAACTGGGAGTGGCACACCTTCGACACCGTCAAGGGCGGCGACTACCTGGTCGACCAGGATGCGGCGGAGATCCTGGCGAAGGAGGCGATCGACGCCGTCATCGACCTCGAGAACATGGGCCTGCCGTTCAACCGCACACCCGAGGGCAAGATCGACCAGCGCCGCTTCGGCGGCCACACCCGTGACCACGGCAAGTCCCCCGTTCGACGGGCCTGCTACGCCGCCGACCGCACCGGCCACATGATCCTGCAGACGCTGTTCCAGAACTGCGTCAAGCTCGGCATCAACTTCTTCAACGAGTTCTACGCACTCGACCTCATCATGGGCGAGGTCGACGGCGTACGACGCCCGGCCGGCGTCGTCGCCTACGAGCTCGCGACCGGCGAGCTCCACGTGTTCCAGTCGAAGGCGGTCATCTTCGCCACCGGCGGCTTCGGCAAGATCTACAAGACCACGTCGAACGCGCACACCCTCACCGGCGACGGAGTCGGCATCGTGTGGCGCAAGCAGCTCCCGCTGGAAGACATGGAGTTCTTCCAGTTCCACCCGACCGGACTGGCCGGGCTGGGCATCCTGCTCACGGAAGGTGCTCGCGGTGAGGGCGCCATTCTGCGCAACGCCTCAGGTGAGCGCTTCATGGAGCGCTACGCACCGACCATCAAGGACCTCGCGCCTCGCGACATCGTCGCCCGTTGCATGGTGCAGGAGGTCGCCGAGGGCCGTGGTGCCGGCCCGAACAAGGACTACGTGCTGCTGGACTGCACGCACCTCGGCGCAGAGGTGCTGGAGACCAAGCTGCCCGACATCACCGAGTTCGCGCGCACCTATCTCGGTGTGGACCCCGTCGTCGAGCCCGTTCCCGTCATGCCGACCGCGCACTACGCCATGGGCGGCATCCCGACCAACAACAACGCCGAGGTGCTGAGCGACAACACGACAGTCGTGCCTGGGCTGTACGCCGCAGGCGAGTGCGCCTGCGTCTCGGTGCACGGCTCGAACCGTCTCGGCACGAACTCGCTGCTCGACATCAACGTGTTCGGCAAGCGCAGCGGACGCAACGCGGTCGAGTACGTCAAGACCGCCGACTTCGTGCCGCTGCCTGACGACCCAGCGGCAGACGTGCGCAACCTGATCGAGGGGCTGCGCGGCGGCACCGGAACCGAGCGGATCGCCGCGATCCGCAAGGAGCTGCAGGACGAGATGGACCG
>JBQCJQ010000182.1:0-8416 GCA_051952615.1 Humibacter sp. | reverse complement strand
GGAACGCCGACCCCTGCCACCCGGTGCGGCCAGTCGAGGCCGAGCGAGATCGGCAGCCGCATGTCGGGCGGCGACGCCTGGGCGATGGTCGAGCCGTCGACGAACTCCACCATCGAGTGGACGATGGACTGCGGATGCACAGCGACGTCGATCCTGTCGTACGGCACGTCGAACAGCAGGTGCGCCTCGATCACCTCGAGGCCTTTGTTCACGAGGGTCGCCGAGTTGGTGGTGACCACCAGGCCCATGTTCCACGTCGGGTGGGCGAGTGCCTGCTGAGGCGTGACATCCACCAGTTCATCCCTACTCCTGCCGCGGAACGGGCCGCCGGATGCCGTCACCACCAGCCTGCGCACCTCTCCGCTGTCGCCGGCGCGAAGGGCCTGCGCGATCGCGGAGTGCTCCGAGTCGACCGGCACGATCTGCCCCGGCTTCGCCCGGGAGGTGACAAGGTCGCCGCCGACGATCAGCGACTCCTTGTTCGCGAGCGCCAGTGTGCGGCCGGTTTCGAGCGCCGCGAGAGTTGGGCCGAGGCCGACCGATCCCGTGATGCCGTTCAGCACCACATCGGCGTCGACGTCCCGCACGAGCTGCTCGGACTCCTCGGCGCCGAGCGCTGTGTGCTCCACGCCGAACTCGGCCGCCTGCGCGGTCATCCCGTCGCGATCGTGGCCCGCTGAGAGGCCGACCACCTGGAAACGGTCGGGATTCGCCCTGATGACGTCGAGCGCCTGGGTGCCGATCGAACCTGTCGAGCCGAGAATCAGTACCCTGCGCATCCGCTCATCGTATCCGCGAGGGGTGTCGCATCGCCGAGCCAATCGGGGTCGTCAGCGCACCGGCCGGCGCCGACCGGCGAAGACTCACTGAGCGGTCTTGAGGATGTCGATAAAGAAGACTATCGTGTCGGTGCCCTTTATTCCGGCCTGCGACTGCCCCTTGCTGCCGTACCCGTCGGCCGGCGGGATGACGACGAGCACCTGCGAGCCGACGGTCTGCCCGACGAGGGCCTTCGAGAACCCCGGGACGACCTGCGACGTCTGGAGCGTCGCGAGACCGCGACCCCAGCTCTGGTCGAAGACCTTGCCGGTGCGCCAGTTCACTCCCTGGTACTGCAGCGTGACGCTGTCGCCCGACGCGACGGTCGGGCCGGTGCCCTTCTTGAGCACCTCGATCTTGGTCGTCGTCGGCGGCGTCGTCTTCGGGATCGTGATCGTGGGCTTGCCGTCGGAGGCCAGCTTCACGGTCGGGAAGCCCGCCTGCGCCGGCTGAGACGCTCCGTCGGCCTTCGTCGGCACGGCATCGAGGATGTCGACAACGAAGATCACGCTGTCGGTGCTCTTGAGGCTGCCGACCGACGACGGGTCGGCGCCGCCCCAGGCATCCTTCGCGCTAGCCGTGGTGACAAGACGCGAGCCGACCGGCGCGCACTCGATCGCGTCGGTGAGCCCGGGGATCATCGTGTTGTCGCCGACCGTGATCGGGATGGTGGCCGTGCCGGCGTATCCGTTGCTGGTGAGCTTCGCACCGCTCGTCGCGTTGTAGGCGACCAGCGCAACGTCGACCGTCGTGCCCTTGTCAGCCTCTTCGCCGCTGCCCTTGGTGACGTAGCTGCGCTCGGTCGAGGTCGCCTTCAGCGGCTTCGAGAAGGTCACGGTCGGCTCCGCGCCCTTGGCACCGGCCACCTTGACCGCGTCGGAGACCGAGCCGGACTTGGGCGCCGAGCACGCCGCTGAGGCGGACTTCGCCGAGGACGACGGCGTCGAGCTGCTGCCGGAACCCGAGCTGGCGCATCCTGCGAGCAACAGGGTGGCGGCGGAGACGGCGAGGATGGCGGTGATCTTCGTGCGCACGACAAAGCTTTCTGAAGATGAAAGGGGGATCACCTCAGTGTGCACCACGCGGCTCTGCCGACGCTGGGAGCGCGCACCTCTCAGGTGTCTGACAGCGGATTCATGTGGCGCGCAAACGAGACGGGCCGCAGCCGCGTCAGGCCGCGAGCAGTCGAGCGGAGCCGGTGCCCGGCGGGCGATGGGATGACGGAGCCTCGGTCATCCGCGACGCCTCACGTCGTCTCGCGGTGAGATCGAGCACCGGTGCGACGCGCTGCGTTGCGGGTGAGCCTTCGACGGCGACCAGTTCGGCGTCGGTCTCGCGCATGAGCTCGCGAAGGGTGACGCCCAGCACGACGCACACGGTCTGGATGATCTCGCTCGACGGCTCCTTTCGTCCGCGTTCGATCTCGGAGAGGTAGGGAAGCGAGATCGCCGACGCCTGCGAGACCTGCCGCAGGGTCAGACCCTGGGCGAGACGGAGACGTCGGATCGCGGAGCCGACCGCGTGTCGCAGGAGCATGAGGCCAGGCTACGCGCCGGGAGTGCTCCAGAGCCCGTCATGCCGTTCTGCTGTGAGCAAAGTCGCCGTCGGCAGAAGTCGATGACCGCACGCTTCTCGGCGTCACACGATGGTCGCATCAGCATCGCCGCGTGCGGCGTATTCGACGAGAGGGTTCCCGTGTCAGACACCGCAAACATCCCCGCCCAGGTCTTCGATCGGCTGCTCGACGACCGCATCGTGTTCCTCGGCGTCGAGGTCGACGACGCCGTCGCCAACGAGATCTGCGCCAAGCTGCTCCTGCTGGCCGCAGCCGACCGCGAGCGCGACATCCAGCTCTACATCAACTCGCCGGGCGGGTCGGTGACGGCGGGCTTCGCCATCTACGACGTGATGCGCTACGTCAGCCCCGACATCGTCACCGTGGGAATCGGGTTCGCCGCCTCGATGGCGCAATTCCTGCTCAGCTCGGGTACGCCGGGCAAACGCTTCGTTCTGCCGAACACCCGGATCGTGATGCACCAGCCCCATGGCGGCTTCGGCGGAACTGCCGCCGACATCAGCAGGCAGGCGGAGCAGATCGTGAAGTTCAAGAACGAGATGGCCAGGATCACCGCCGAGCAGACCGGGCACACGGTGGAGGAGATTCTGCGCGACGGGGATCGTGACGCCTGGTACGACGCCGAACAGTCCGTGCGCTACGGATTCGCCGACGGCGTCATCTCGTCACAAGACGCCCTTGCCGGATTCTCCTCGCACCGGGGCGACGAGAGCGGGACCGACGCCGATCGCTGATGGGCTTGGTGTGCGGCGCCGCGCCGCACACCATAGTGTCGAAGCATGCCCGAACGCGATCGCGAGTCAGCGCGCCCGGGCACCTGGACACAGGACGGCATCGCACGGCGCCAGGGCAGCCTCGGTCAGTGGACGCTCGGTCGATGGGTCGTCGGAGCGTCAGCAGGCGACATCGCGATCGTGGCGACGGCGGCTCTCTCCGTTCTGGCGCTCATCGTCATCGCCGCTCTCGTTCCCCGGCAAGCGGTCGAGAAGACACCATCGAACGCAACCTTTCACGCCGGGTTGATCATCAGCGACGCCGCGTTCTACAACCCCGGCACCATGACGGGCGACCAGGTGCAGCGGTTCCTCGAGTCGAAGCCCTGCGAGCCGGTCGACGGAGCGCCGTGTCTGGCGGACTATCGGCAGGACACGCCGGACGAGCCCATGCAGTACGCGCACTGTGCCGCGTACCACGGTGAGAAAGGGCAGCGCGCGAGCTCGATCATCGTCTCCGTCGCTCGGGCGTGCCGCATCAGCCCGAAGGTGCTGGTTGTGCTGCTGCAGAAGGAGCAGTCGCTGATCACCCATCCGAGCCCCTACGGCTACGAACGGGCGACGGGCTATGGATGCCCGGACACCGCCGCCTGCGATGCCGACTACTTCGGCTTCTTCAACCAGCTCTACAACGCCGCCTGGCAGTTCCGGGAGTACACCGTCGGCGGCACCTCGTGGCGGTATCACGTCGGCAAAGTGCCCATCCTGTACAACCCGAAGCCGTCCTGCGGGTCGAGCGTGGTCGACATCCGCAACCAGGCGACCGCGAACCTCTACAACTACACGCCGTACCAGCCGTCACCGGAGACGGTTCAGCATCCCGATGTGGTGACCGACTGCTCGACGTTCGGCAACCTCAACTTCTGGCGGCTCTACACGTCGTGGTTCGGGTCGCCGCTGGTCGTCCCGTTCCCCGCACAGTACGAGGGATGCCTGAACCTCACGGATGGCGCCCGCTGCTACACGGACCCCCTCACCGGTCTGTGAGCGTCTGGCTCACGGTCTTTGAGCACCTGAAGCGTGGGCCTGAGGCATGCGTCGGCGGGCATATGCCGCGACGTATGGTCGAGCCATGACCTCGACGTCGCGTGTCCTCATGCCGCAGAGCCCGGCGATCCAGCAGCGACGGCAACCGGAGCAGGTCACACCTCGACTCGGCTTTCTCTACGGCTTCGGTCGCACCGTCGTCGCGCCGTTCGCGCGCGCCCTCTACCGGCCCCGCGTGATCGGTCGGGACAACGTGCCGAAGTCCGGCGCGGTCATCCTTGCCAGCAATCACCTGTCGTTCATCGACAGCGTGGTCATCCCCGTCGTGGCGCCGCGGCCGGTGCAGTTCCTCGCCAAGTCGCACTACTTCGAAGGCCCGGGTTTCACCGGCTGGATCAAGCGGACGTTCTTCAAGGCGATCGGCGCCGTCGGCGTGAAGCGCGGTGCGGGCAAGGATTCCCAGGACGCGCTCGAGCTGAGCCGGGAGATCCTGAACTCCGGCAACGCCTTCGCCCTCTACCCGGAAGGGACGCGCTCGCGCGATGGCCGGCTGTACCGAGGAAGGACCGGCGTGGCCTGGCTGGCACTGACCACGGGCGCCCCCGTCGTGCCGGTGGGGCTGATCGGAACCGAGCGCCTGCAGCCCGTCGGCGCGAAGATGCCCACTTTCACCAGGGTCACTGTCTCCTTCGGCGCGCCCATCGACGTGTCGTCGTTCGGACCCGCCAGCAGCGGTCGCGCACGACGCGAGGCGACGGACGCGATCATGGCGGAGATCCAGCGGCTCAGCGGCCAGGTCGAGGCCGGTATCTACAACGAGGCGCCCGCCGAGTAGGGTCGCGACACGGTCACGCCACGCCGGTCACCGGTTCGTGACCGACCGGGAAGTTCACGGATGCCGCAATGAAGCACAGCCGCTCCGCCTCGTCGTGCAGGCTCTGCGCCAACTCGATCTGGGTTGAGTCGGTGATCGTCACCTCCGGTCGCAGGGTGACCGAGGTGAAGTGCCCGCTGCCGTCCGAGGCTGACGCCATGGTGCCGGTCGCCGAGTCGCGGTAGCCCGTCACCACGATGCCGTTGCGCTGCGCGACGTGCAGATAGCTGAGCATGTGGCACTGCGAGAGCGCCGCGAGGAGAAGCTCTTCCGGGTTCCAGCGCTCCGGGTCCCCGAAGAACGCACGGTCGCTCGATCCTTCGATCGGCGGGTTGCCCTCCGCACGAACGATGTGGTCGCGCCCGTAGTCGCGGTAGCCGCTCGTGCCGGTGCCCCGGTTGCCCGTCCACTCGACGGTGAGCGCGTAGTGGTGATCGACGTTCATGTGCCGATCCTCTCGCACAGTCCGCCGCATTGCCGCCTCGCGTCGCACGGATCGTCCCGGCACTGCCGCACTGCCCATCGCGCTGGTTAGACTCGAAATCACCATGAGCGAGTCGATCCGCGCAGCGCGGCAATCTGCAGCGGGCACGTTCGGCATCGATTCCGCTGTGGAGCTCGCGGTCGTCGACCGCAGCGGATTCGTCGAGACGCGGCACGCCGGCTCGGCCGTGGTGCTCGATCCGGACGGGGAGCGGAAGCTCTCGCTCGGTGACGTCGACGCCGCCATCCTCCCCCGCTCCACCCTCAAGCCGTTCCAGGCGGTCGCGTCCATCTCGGCCGGTGCCCGACTCGAGCCGGAGCAGGTCGCGCTGGCGACCGCCAGCCACGCCGGGACCGCCGAGCACGTCGCGGTCGTGCGGGGCATCCTCGCCTCTGTCGGCCTCGACGAGACCGCGCTCCGATGCCCTCCAGCACTGCCGGCGGACCGTGCCTCACGCGATGAGGTGATCCGGTCGGGCGGTGGCCCTTCCCCGGTGTACATGGAGTGCTCCGGCAAGCATGCGGGAATGCTCGCGGCCTGCGTCGTGAACGGATGGTCGCTCGGAGAGTACACCGACCCGCGCCATCCGCTGCAGCAGCACGTGAAGGACGTCGTCGAGCGCCTCACGGGCGAGAAGGTCTCGCATGTCGCCGTCGACGGCTGTGGCGCGCCAGTGTTCGCGATCACGCTGGCGGGGCTCGCACGTGGGGTGCAGCGCATGGCGACCGCTTCGGAGCAGTCTCCGTTCGCGCTGTACCGAACCGCGGCACTGGTTGCGAGGAGCGCCAGGGAGCATCCCTGGGCGATCTCGGGAAACGGGCGCCCGGACTCGGTGCTCATCGAACGATTCGGTGTGTACGCCAAGGCGGGTGCCGACGGCGTGATGACGATGGCGACCGCCGACGGCACGACGGCCGCCGTGAAGGTGCTCGACGGCAGCATCCCGGCGGCGCGCGTCGCCGCGGTAGGGCTGCTGGCGAGGGCCGGCGCACTCGAGTCGAGCGCCGTCGAGTCGGTGCTCGACGATCTGGGCACCGTGGTGCTCGGCGGAGGTGTTCGGGTGGGCCGGCTCCGCCCGGTGGTGTGAGGCTTCGCGGTCAAGGGCGACCGTGATCGGGACCCGTTGGGCCCGGAACCAAGAGAGAACGGAACGACATGAGAATCTCCATTCCACGCGAGATCAAGAACAACGAGTATCGCGTGGCCATCACCCCGGCAGGCGTGCACGATCTGACCGCCAACGGGCACGAGGTGCATGTGGAGCGCGGCGCGGGCGATGGCTCGTCCATTCCCGATTCGGCATACGTCGACGCCGGCGCTGTGATCGAGCCGGATGCCGCGGCGACATGGGCCGCGGCGGAGCTGCTTCTCAAGGTCAAGGAACCCATCGAGCAGGAGTTCGAGTTCTTCCGTGACGACCTGACGTTGTTCGCGTATCTGCATCTCGCGGCGGAACCCGGACTGACGAAAGCGCTGATCTCCTCCGGGATGACGGCGATCGCCTACGAGACCGTGCAGCGACCCGACAGAGCGCTCCCCCTGCTTGCGCCGATGAGCGAGGTCGCAGGACGCCTGTCCGCGATCGTGGGGGCCAACACGCTGCTCAAGCCGAATGGCGGGTCGGGGCTGCTCGTTCCCGGTGTGCCAGGCACCTACCCGGCGAAGGTGACGGTGCTCGGCGGCGGTGTCGCCGGCACGAACGCGGCGTCCGTCGCCGTCGGTCTCGGGGCCGACGTCACCGTGCTGGACACCAACGTGGGACGGCTGCGCGAGCTCGACGCGCTGTACGCGGGCCGCATCAAGACCATCGCATCCACCGCGTTCGAGGTCGAACGGGCCGTGCTCGACGCCGACCTGGTGATCGGCTCCGTGCTGGTGCCGGGGGCGAAGGCGCCCAAGCTGGTGCGCAACGACATGGTCGCGAGGATGCGGCCGGGAAGCGTGCTCGTCGACATTGCGGTCGACCAGGGTGGCTGCTTCGAAGACTCGCACCCGACGACGCACGACAACCCGACGTTCCGCGTGCACGACAGCGTCTTCTACTGCGTGGCGAACATGCCGGGTGCGGTGCCGCACACGTCGACGCACGCCCTGACGAACGCGACGCTCCCGTACCTGCGCGCGATCGCCAACAACGGATGGCGCGCGGCGGTGGCGAACGATCACGCCCTCGCGCTCGGCCTGAACGTCGTCGGCGGAAAGGTGACGAACGCCGGAGTCGCCGACGCTAACGGCCTCCAGCAGACTCCGCTGGAACTTGTTGTGGCCTGAGCGAGTCACGCCGGCATCCTGATGCGACGGAAGGAACCGTCCGGGTCGTAGGCGAGGGCGTGCCCGTGCGCCGTCGCCGGCGGCAGCACCCTTGAGTGCAGAACGGCGCGCATCTGGGCGAGGGTGCAGCCGTCGAAGACGATCGGTCCCTTGTTCCGCAGCCGGGTCAGGAGCTGCCACCGGGACTGCCAGGCATCCGCATCTCCCACGACGGCGATCGAGTCACCATCTCCCCTGACGGAGATCACGGCGCTCGATGGCACGCGGAGCGTCGACGAGCCGAACTGCGCATCGTCGGTGTCGGCGAGCTCCACCACCTGCAGGCCCGGCACGGACGATCGCAACCGCCTGGCGGCAGCACCAGGGGTGCGTGACACGACGAGCGTCGTCGTGCCCGGTCGGAAGGCGAGGGCCTCCGTACGGCGTGAACCGACCCGGGTGCCCGTCGTGCCACCCGGCGCAGCAGCCGTGCCTGCTCGGCCGTCGGCCACGTGCCGGGCATCCACGTGTCCACCGGCCAGTGCCACCTGCGCCAGCAGGCCGTGCCAGACGCCCCGGCCTGGCGGAGCGTCTCCGTCGTAGAGGTCGGGCGGCGCGCCGGCCAGAACGTGCTCCTGTCGGTCGGCCTGCCG
>JBQCJQ010000181.1:0-5577 GCA_051952615.1 Humibacter sp. | reverse complement strand
CTGCCATGGATATATCCTTCAGCGTCGTTGGTGAGTATTTGTTGTGCGGCCAAACATATCAGACATCGGATGTCGCGTACAGCTCCGGAAAACGTGCCGGCCGCGCAACGAAGTCTCCGGGCGCCCGCGGGTCAGAGTGTCACGCCGGTGCGGTGTCGAGGACAGGATGTCGCACCGGAGCCGGCCCGATCGACCCGCCGTCCTCGCGCAGCGTGCACGCGATGAGCACCTGAGTCGGCGGGCCATCCCGTCCCTCGAGGCGCGCGATGAGTGCTTCGGCTGCCCGTCGACCGAGCTCGTTGCCCGGGGCATGGTAGATGCTGAGCGGGGGATCCAACAGCTCGCCCAGAGTCATCGGGGAGGCGATCGTCGTGATCGAGATGTCCCGTGGAATCTCCATGCCCTTGCGCTTGACCCCGTTGAACAGCGCGAACGTCGCCTCGTCGTGCAGCGAGATCACCGCTGTGGTGTTCGGCGCCTCGGCGAGGACCCGATCGGCGATCGTGGAGATCGGTCCTGGCTCGTGCGGAACACGGAAGACGGTGCCGTTCAGTCCCCGTGCGGCGAGTTCGGAGCGGAACGATTCCTCGGTGCGTAGCGGGGGAGCGTAGCCGGCCAGCGGGGTTCCTCTGAGGTCCTCGATCACGAGACTGAAGTCGCGGTGCCCTAGGCCGGCGAGATGGTCGATGGCGAGCTTGGTGGAGACCTCGAAGTCGATGTCGGCGTAGTCGATGCCGGTGAGGTCCCTGGTGCGTCCGATCAGGGCGAACGGTGCGTTCGCCTCCTTCAGGTGCCTGACGCGTTCGTCCTCGAACTGCACCTCCATGAGCAGCACTCCGTCTGCGAACCCCGCCTGGATCAGCGACGTGATCTCGTTCGTGACGTCGTCGCTGTGCAACGGCCACAGCACGAGGCTGTAGCCGTGCTCCTTGGCTGCCGTCACGGCGGCATCCACGAACGCGTACTGGTTGCGGTGCCCGAGCAGTGGGTAGATGAGGGCGAGCACGTGCGACTTCCGGCTCGCCAGCGCCCTGGCCATCGTGTTGCGTCGGTAGCCGAGCTCCTCGATGGCCTGCAGCACACGTTCACGAGTCGCGCTGGTGACGGGCTTGGTGTCGTTGACGACGAACGACACGGTGGAGATGGACACCTTGGCGCGGTCCGCCACCTGCTGCATCGTGACCACGGGACGCCTCTTCTCTGCCCTCGTGCCTGCACTCCCTGCGCTCGGATGCTTCGGGCACTTGCGCTTCGGGCCAGTATCGCACTCTCATAACGGAAATCGGTAAAGCGCTTGACTTTTTGTTCGAGGCGCGCACAGAATGCCTGTCAAGCACTTGCCGGAGTTCATCGAAGATCTCGCGGTCTTCTTTTTTCGCCATCCGGTCAAGCGCTTGACCTTGCTGTCTTCCGACGGCGATCACATTCTGGTGACGAAGCAAAGGAGCTCTTTCGTGAAGAAGTCACGCATCATCGCAGTGCTCGCAGGGGCGGCGGCCATCTCGCTGTCGCTGGCGGCCTGTTCCTCGGGCTCGGGCGGTTCCAGCGGCGGCAAGCCTGCGCTGACCGTCGAGGACTATTACACCGGCGACCCGGCCATGACCGGCTGGAACAACCTCTACAAGGAGTGCGCCACGAAGGCGGGCGCGACCGTCAAGCCGGTACACATCGCGGGCGCATCCCTCATCTCGAAGGTGCTGCAGCAGGCATCGTCGAAGACGCTGCCCGACGTGCTCATGCTCGACAACCCCGACGTGCAGCAGATCGCGGCGACGGGCGCGCTCGCACCGCTGAAGAACTTCGGCGTCTCGGCGCCGTCGGGAGACGTGCCCTCGGTGGTCAAGGCCGGCACCTACAAGGGCGAGCTCTACGGCCTCGCTCCCGTGATCAACTCGATCGCGCTGTACTACAACACCGACATGCTGAAGGCTGCCGGCGTCACCCCGCCGAAGACCTGGGACGAGCTGCGCGCCGCAGCGAAGAAGCTCACCGACCCGAGCAAGGGCCAGTACGGCTTCGCCATGAGCAACATCAACACCTACGAGGGCACCTGGCAGTTCCTCCCGTTCTTCTGGACGAACGGCGGTGATGAGAAGAACATCAACTCGCCCGAGGCTGCTCAGGCCCTGCAGTTCGACGTCGACCTGCAGAACGACGGCTCGATGTCGAAGAGCTCGGTGAACTGGGCTCAGCAGGATGTCAACAACCAGTTCATCGCGGGCAAGGCGGCCATGATGATCAACGGTCCGTGGCAGTTGCCGGTGCTCAACTCGACCAAGGGTCTCCACTTCGACAGCGTTCCGATCCCGGTGCGCACCAGCTCCCAGCAGGTCGTCTCCCCGCTCGGTGGCGAGACGTTCAACGTGACGAACACGGGAGACAAGACGAAGATGGCGGCCGCGGCCAAGATGGTCGAGTGCATCAACACCCCGGCCAACCAGCTGAAGATCGCGGCCTTCTCGGGCAACGTTCCCGCTGACCAGACCTCGGCGGCGACGTGGGCCAAGTCGCACCCGCAGGTGCAGTCGTTCGTCGAGACGGTGAAGACCGCTCGTGCCCGCACCGCAGAGCTCGGACCGAAGTGGCCCGTGGCGGCGACGGCGATCTACACGGCGGTGCAGAACGCGCTGACGGGTAAGGCCTCGCCGGCCGACGCCCTCAAGCAGGCGCAGACGCAGAACAAGTAGACCGGTAGCCGGGCGGGCATGAGCGCTTCATGCCCGCCCGGCCTTTTCGCCCGCAAAGGAGCGTGACATGACTTCAGTCGATGCCGGCCTCGACCGCGCCACCGCGCGAACGACGCACGGCGGCGGCACGCCACGGCGCAAACGGCACGTGGCCCGCTATTTCACCCGGTGGCTCTTCGTCGCCCCGGCGATCCTCTTCGTCCTGATCTTCTTCGGCTACCCGATCGTGCAGAACGTGATCATGTCGCTGCAGGACTACACGACGACCACGTTCTACACCGGCGTCGCACCATGGGTCGGGTTCCAGAACTACGCAGAGGTGTTCAGCAACCCGATCTTCGCGACGACGGTCATCAACACGGCCCTCTTCACGATCGGGTCGATCGTCTTCCAGTTCGTGATCGGGCTCGGCCTCGCACTGTTCTTCAAGCGGCACTTCCCGCTCAGCGGGTTCCTGCGCTCGCTCCTGCTGCTGCCGTGGCTGCTTCCGCTCATCGCCTCAGCGGCGGTATGGAAGTGGATCCTCGACCAGGGCAGCGGCGCGCTGAACCAGTTCCTCGGGATCTTCGGAGTGCAGCCGGTTCCGTGGCTGGTCAGCCCGAGCCTCGCGCTGGTCTCCGTCATCGGAGTGAACATCTGGCTGGGCATCCCGTTCAACACCACCATTCTCTACAGCGGTCTTCAGGCCGTGCCCGACGAGTTGTACGAAGCGGCATCCCTCGACGGCGCGACCGGGTGGAAGGCGTTCTGGCACATCACCTGGCCGAGCATCCGCTCGGTGGTGAGCGTGGTCGTCGTTCTCGGTGTCGTCTATACCCTCAAGGTCGTCGACATCATCCTGGGCCTCACCGGTGGCGGGCCCGCGAACTCGACGCAGACGCTCGCCACCTGGGCCTACCAGAACTCGTTCGTGCAGTTCCTGTTCGGGCAGGGTGCCGCGATCAGCAACGTGCTGATCGTGATCTCGCTGGTGTTCGCCCTCGTTTATCTCTACATGAACCGAAAGGGGGTCGACGAATGACCGCGACACAGGCGATGGTGCTGCCCGGCTCGAAGAGCTCGAAGGAAGAGCGGCGCAAGCACGCCCGCAAGTGGCCGATGACGGTGCTCGGCATCATCTTCCTCGCGATCATGGTGTTCCCGATCTACTGGATGATCAACAGCAGCCTGCAGGGCAACTCGGGTGCGGCGAACACGGAGTGGTTCCCCTTCCATCCGACGTTCGCGGGTTACCAGACCGCTCTGGCGCAACAGCTGCCCAACCTCGCGACGAGCTTGATCATCTCGCTGAGCTCCGTGGTGCTGACCCTCCTCGTGGCGACCCCAGCGGCGTACGGACTCGCCCGGTTCAAGATGCGCGGGATGACCGTGTTCGTGTTCGTGCTCCTGATCACACAGATGATCCCGGTCATCGTGATCGCCAACGCCCTGTACGCGCTGTTCAACAACTGGGGGCTGCTCAACTCGTACCTCGGCCTGATCCTGGCCGACAGTGCTGCGCAGATCCCGTTCGCCATCATCCTGATGCGCGCGTTCATGGTGTCGGTGCCGCACACCCTCGTGGAGGCGGCACTGGTCGACGGTGCGAACAACTTCAGGGCGTTCATCTCGATCATCGTGCCGATCAGCAAGAACGCGATCATCACGGCTGCGCTCTTCACGTTCCTCGGGGCGTGGGGTGACTTCCTGTTCGCGTTGACCCTGACGAGCACGCCCGCCGTGCGACCCATCACGCTCGGCATCTACAACTACCTGGGCGCCAACGTGTCGCAGTGGGGGCCGGTGATGGCGACGGCTGTGATGGCGTCCATCCCTGCCGGCATCCTGCTGATCATCGCTCAGCGGTACATTGCCGCTGGCGCGCTCGGCGGCGCGATCAAGTGACCTGAGCGGCGACAGCCGCCACCGGGAGGCCCCACGAACCGGGGCCTCCCGGGTCAAACCTCCCTTTACACAGAACCAATAAGGAGCATCCATGAGCATCTCTGCCGACCGTCCGCTGCGCGTCGTCGTCTGGGGGGAGAACCGGCACGAGCAGGTCGAACCGCACGTTGCCGAGCTCTACCCGGACGGCATGCACAACGCCATCAAGGCGGGAATCGAAGAGAACCTCGGCGCGAAGGCCACGGTCACGACGGCGCTGCTCGACGACCCCGAGCACGGACTGACCGAGGAACGCCTCGCCGAGACGGACGTGCTCACCTGGTGGGGTCACGCGGCACACGGCGAGGTCTCCGACGAGATCGTCGAGCGGGTCCACCGCCACGTGCTGGAGGGCATGGGGCTCGTCGTTCTGCACTCCGGGCACTGGTCGAAGATCTTCCAGAAGCTGATGGGCACGACGTGCACCCTGCGGTGGCGCAGCGAGCACGACCGCGAGCTGGTCTGGACCGTCGACCCGACGCACCCGATCGCCCAGGGCGTTCCGCACCCCATCGAGATTCCGCAGCAGGAGATGTACGGCGAGCAGTTCGACGTGCCCAAGCCCGACGAGATCGTCTTCATCAGCTCGTTCTCCGGTGGCGAGGTCTTCCGAAGCGGCATCACCTACCGGCGCGGCAACGGCAAGATCTTCTACTTCAGCCCTGGCGACCAGGACTTCCCGGTGTACCACCACAAGGACGTTCGCAGGGTGATCGCGAACGGTGTCGAGTGGGTGGCATCCGATCGCCCGAAGCGCGAGATCCCCGTGCTGCTGCGCTACGAGACCGGCGACTTCTTCAACGGTCGCGGCTACCAGGGCGCCATGAGCAACAGGGATGACGTCGAATGAGCCCGTCGCAGACCGCAGGGTTCGCCACGGTCGGCGGGGATGCCCCACTGCGGGTCGTGCTCGTCGGCGCCGGCGCCATGGGAAGGCACTGGCTGCAGGTCATCACCGAGACGCCGG
>JBQCJQ010000180.1:0-3014 GCA_051952615.1 Humibacter sp. | reverse complement strand
TGCCCACCGTCGGCAACGAGGACGTGACGTTCGTCATCCCCGCGTACGGCCGAGCGGAGGGGCTGGACCGGCTGCTGGCGAGCGTGCCGCCCGGGCATCCCGTGATCGTCGTCGACGACGCATCTCCTGAGCCCGGCCCGATCGCCGACGCTGCCGGCCGACACGGTGCACGACTCGTGGTGCTCGACGAGAATCGCGGCCCCGGCGGCGCTCGCAACGGCGGCCTCGAGCACGTGACGACTCCGTTCGTCGTCTTCGTCGACACCGACGTGGTGGTCGACGGGAACGTCGTGCCCGCGCTGCTGCGGCACTTCGCGGACGAGCGGGTGGCCGTGGTCGCACCCCGGGTACTCGGCCTGCGCGACGGCGAGGGTGCGAACTGGATCGAGCGGTACGAGGCGGCTCGATCATCGCTCGACCTCGGCCCGACCGGCGGCGCGGTGAAGCCGCGCGCGCCGATCTCGTGGGTGCCCGCCACCTTCCTGCTCGCCAGGGTGGATGCGCTCGGCGCAGCCTTCACGCCGGGGATGCGCGAGGGAGAAGACGTCGACCTGGTGTGGCGGCTCGTCGCAGAAGGCCGCCGCGTACGGTACGAGCCCGGCGCCGTCGTGTGGCACGAGCACCGCACGACGATGCGGGACTGGATGTCGCGCAAGGTGCTCTACGGGTCGTCGGCGACACCGCTGGAGCGCAGACACGGCAACCTCATCGCGCCCGCCGTGTTCGCCCCGTGGAGTCTCGCGTTCGTGCTCGCACTCCTGGCACAGCGCAAGTGGTCGCCGTTCGCAGCCCTGGCGATCGCGGCATGGGCGACGGTGCGAATCGCGCGCAAGCTGACCCGCAGCGGTCATCCGTACCGCGACGCCTCGCGTCTCACGGTGAGCGGCGTCGACGCCGCCGTCAAGCAGACCATGGCACTGCTGGTGAGGCACTGGTGGCCCGTCGCCGTGCTGGCGGCGTTGTTCTCCAAGCGTGCCGGACGAGCGCTCGCCGTGGCCGCGGTCGTGGATGCCGCCCTCGAGTACCGCCGCACCCGCCCGCAGCTCGACTTCGCCAGGTTCGCGCTGGCACGCAGGCTCGACGATCTCGCCTATGGATTCGGCGTGTGGAAGAGCGCCGTCAAGGGTCGCTCCGTGCGAGCGCTGCTCCCCGACATCGTGCTCCGTCGTCGTCCTCCGACCAACGGTTCCGCCGATCTCGGCTGAGGGTCTTGCGAGTGGCACTTAGTGCCACATAGAGTGGAGAACGTCGCGGAGAACTCCACGATCGACCACGATCGCTGCACTGTCGCAAGGAGTGACACATGGATGCAACGCATGCACCAGAAGACGCCATCACCGACGTCGTCGAAGCCGACACCCTCGTCGAGGAGGTTTCGATCGACGGGATGTGCGGTGTCTACTGAGCCGCAAGCAGACGTCATCGACCTGGGGCGTGCATGGCGATTGCACCCCCAGGTCTCGGTGCGACCGGAGCCCTTCGGCGCACTGCTCTACCACTTCGGCACCCGCAAACTCTCGTTCCTGAAGGACCGCCGTCTGCTGGCGGTCGTCGAGGCGCTTCCCTCGCAGCACACGGCGCGTGATGCGTGCCTGGCCTCGGGCGTCGCAGAGGGCGAGCTGCCCCGATTCAGCCAGGCCCTCGATGCGCTCCGCAGGTCGGACATGCTCGTGGAGGCCGCGTCATGACACTTCTCGAGACGCCCGTCGCGACATCCGGGATCGCGACGGATGCCCGGCAGAACGTGCCCCGTGCGTCGGGCAACCGCCTCGTCGACCTCTTCGAGTACGGGCTCGACTCGCCGATCTGCCTGACGTGGGAGCTCACCTACGCGTGCAACCTCTCGTGCGTGCACTGCCTGTCGAGCTCCGGCAGACGGGACCCGCGGGAACTCACGACGGAGGAGTGCAAGGCCGTCGTCGACGAACTCGAGCGCATGCAGGTGTTCTACGTGAACATCGGCGGCGGCGAGCCGACCGTGCGCAGCGACTTCTGGGAGATCGTCGACTACGCGACGGCCCACCACGTCGGCGTGAAGTTCTCGACGAACGGCGTCAAGCTGACGCCGGAGCGGGCGCGTCAGCTGGCGGGGAACGACTACCTCGACATCCAGATCTCGCTCGACGGCGCGACGGCCGAGGTCAACGACTACGTGCGGGGCCCCGGCTCGTACGACACCGCCATGCAGGCGATGCAGAACCTCAAAGACGCGGGCATGAAGAACTTCAAGCTCTCGGTGGTCTGCACGAGGTACAACATTCCGCAGCTCGACGAGTTCAAGGCCATCGCCGACAGGTACGGCGCACAGCTGAGGCTCACGCGCCTTCGCCCATCGGGAAGAGGAGCGGACAGCTGGGACGACCTTCACCCGCTCCCGGAACAGCAGCGCGAGCTGTACGACTGGCTCGTCGCGCACGGCGACGGCGTGCTCACGGGCGACTCGTTCTTCCACCTCTCCGCCTACGGCCAGGCGCTGCCGGGCCTCAACCTGTGCGGTGCGGGTCGTGTCGTGTGCCTGATCGACCCGGTCGGCGACGTGTACGCGTGCCCGTTCGCCATCCACGACGAGTTCCTCGCGGGCAACGTGCGGATGCCAGGCGGTTTCCAGCACGTGTGGCGCGAGTCCGAGCTGTTCCTCCGGCTGCGTCAGCCGCAGTCCGGCGGGGCATGCACGTCGTGCCAGTTCTTCGACACCTGCAAGGGCGGCTGCATGGCCGCCAAGTTCTTCACGGGACTTCCGCTCGACGGACCGGACCCGGAATGCGTTCAGGGGTATGGCGAGGAGCTCCTGAAGAACGCGAAGGCCAAGGAGCGTTCGGCTCCCCGGCCATCCATCGACCACTCGCACCGCACATCACCGCCCAGGCCGGTCTCCGGACCGGGCCCGGTGCGTCTCACGCTCAAGCGGCGTGACGAGCTCGGCAGGCCGTCGGCCAACGCCTGCGAGCCCGACCCACTGGCAGGTTTCACCGGCTGATCACCAGCCGCACCGACGAACAACGCCGCGGAGCGGC
>JBQCJQ010000179.1:0-4784 GCA_051952615.1 Humibacter sp. | reverse complement strand
TCACCTTCGCGAAGTGGTCGGGATGCACCAGCGCGCCGACCTCCGTCGATGGCTCGTTCGGGTAGCCGACGACCACCCGCTTCGCCTGATCCGCATACCGCTCGACGAACTCGTCGTACACCGGCCGTTCGACGAGGATGCGGCTGCCCGCGGTGCAGCGCTCGCCGTTGAGCGAGAAGACGCCGAAGATCGTGGCGTCGATGGCGGCATCGAGATCGGCATCCGCGAAGACGACAGCGGGGGACTTGCCGCCGAGCTCCATCGAGAGCCCCTTCAGGTGAGGCGCGGCATTCGCGAAGATGAGCTGCCCTGTGCTGCTCTCGCCGGTGAAGGAGATGAGGGGCACGTCCGGATGCCTGACCAGGGCGTCGCCGGCATCCTCGCCCAGGCCGTTGACGAGGTTGAATACGCCCTTCGGCAGCCCTGCCTCCTCGAAGATGCCCGCCCAGAGGGATGCCGAGAGCGGCGTGAACTCCGCCGGCTTGAGCACGACCGTGTTGCCCGTCGCGAGCGCCGGGCCGAGCTTCCACGACTCGAGCATGAACGGCGTGTTCCACGGCGTGATCAGCCCTGCGACGCCGATCGGCTTGCGGTTCACGTAGTTGAGCTGCCTGCCTGGCACCTTGAACGCATCGTCGGACTGCGCCACGATCAGGTCGGCGAAGAAGCGGAAGTTCTCCGCAGCGCGACGTGCCTGCCCGAGCGCCTGGGTGATCGGCAACCCGGTGTCGAACGTCTCCAGCTCCGCGAGACGGGCGTCGCGCGACTCGACGATGTCGGCGATGCGGTGCAGCACCCTGGAGCGCTCCCTGGGGAGCATCCGCGGCCACGGGCCTGCGGTGAAGGCGCGGCGTGCTGCGGCGACTGCGAGGTCGACATCCGCCTTCTTTCCGGCGGCAGCCCTGACGTACGCGTCGTTCGAGACCGGGTCGAGCACCTCGAAGGTGCCGCCGTCGACCGAGTCGACGAACTCGCCGTCGATGTAGTGCCTGATGCGCTCGGGCAGACCGTCCGGAACGTGCCGGGATGCCCGGACTTCGGGGTCGCTCATCGTCGCTCCAGGTCTGGATCGGCCGCGTGGTGGTGTCGTGCGGCGACGAACTCGTTCATCGTGCGCCACCGGTGGTCTCTTGCAGCGAGCTCGATCGTGAGCGCCGGCGCTCCCTCGTCGATGAGCCGAAGGATCTCGTCGTGCTCCTCGACGGAGTGCTCGGCGCGCTCCGGGATGACCGCGAACGTCGAGTCGCGCACGTCCGGCAGCCGCCGCCATCCGCGTCGCACGAGGTCGAGGATGTGGGGGTTGGGGCACCGCTCGAACAGGATGGCGTGGAACCGGTGATTCGTGCGGGTGAACTCGTGCGGGTCGAAGTGGTCGAGCATGCCGCGCAGCCGGTCGTTCACCGCGCGCGCCTCCGCCATCACCTCGGCGGTCAGCAGCGGAAGGGCGAGCGACACCGCCGAGCCCTCGACCAGGCCGAGCGTCTGCATGGTGAAGACGTACTCGGACTCGTCGGGCACGGCGACCCTCGCCCCGACGTTCCGCTCGAACGTGACGTACCCCTCGGCCTCCAAGCGGCGGATCGCCTCGCGCACCGGCACGACGCTCATGTCGAGCTCGTCGGCGATGGTGGCGAGCACGAGGCGGTATCCGGGGGAGTACACGTGCTGGGCGATGCGATCATGCAGGTGGTCGTAGGCGCGCTGCGACTTGCTCTCGGTCTGGGCGGTGCTCTCCACGGGCGCTGCGGTGTCGGTCATCGCGCGGCTCCGCCGGGGCCCGTTGCTGGGTGGGTCGCGGTGCCACCAGCACCGTGGCGGTGCTCGAATCGCGCGCGCCATACCGCGTTCATCGGGAACAGACCGTCGATCGGATGACCGAGCGCGACCTGCTGCGCGATGTAGACATCCTCTTCCTCCTGCGCGAGCGCCGCGTCGGCGATCTCCTCCGCGAGCGCGGCCGGGATGACCAACACGCCGTCCGAATCGCCGACGATGACGTCGCCGGGTTGCACGGTCGCGCCTCCGCAGGCGATCGCGAGGTCGCTGTCCCACGCGACGTGCCGCCGCCCAAGCACCGCAGGATGTGTTCCGGCCGCGAAGACGGGGATGCCCACCGCTGCGACGGCGTCGGCGTCGCGAACCGCCCCGTCGGTCACGATGCCGGCCGCCCCTGCCGCCTGAGCGCGGATGGCGAGGATGTCGCCGAGCGTGCCGGCCGTCGTGTCACCGCGCGCCTCGATGACGATCACCTCGCCGGGCTGCACCGCGTCGAACACGCGCTTCTGCGCGTTGTACCCGCCGCCGTGCGAGGCGAAGAGGTCCTCGCGATTCGGAAGGAAGCGCAGCGTCTTCGCGGTGCCGACCAGCTTGGCTCCCGGTCGCAAGGGAGTCAGTCCGTCGATCGACACGTTGTTCAGCCCGTGCTTGCGCAGCTGGCCCGACAGGCCGGCCGTCGGCGCCAGCAGGAGCTTGTCGCGAAGTTCGGGGGAGAGCCCTGCCGGCGCGCTGGGCAGTCCGGCAGCTTGTCGTGATCCCCAGGCATCCTCGCGCTGCCGGTCGTCGAGTGCAGGCAGCGAGCCGAGCTCGGCCTCGAAGCCGTCTTCGCCCTGCACGACGGTGCTGACCAATCGCCCGGAGCTGGGCGCACCGTCGGCATCCGGCGCGTCCACCTCGACCTCGACGACGTCGCCGGGCACGACGACGGATGAACCGGCCGGAGTTCCGGTGAGGATGACGTCGCCGGTCTCGAGCGTGAAGTGCTGGGAGAGGTCAGCGACGAACTGGGCGAGCGGGAACAGCAGCCCCGCGCTCGTGTCGTGCTGCACCAGGTGTCCGTTCACCCAGGTGCGCAGCCGAAGAGCGTTCGGGTCGACCGTGCGAGCGTCGATGAGACGCGGACCGATCGGCGTGTAGCCGTCGCCGCCCTTCGAGCGCAGGTTCGATCCCTTGTCGTTCGAGCGCAGGTCGTAGAGCCCGAAGTCGTCAGCTGCGGTCACCCACGCCACGTGGTTCCAGGCGTCCTCGAGCGACACGCGGCGGGCGCTCGCGCCGATCACGAGCGCGATCTCACCCTCGAAGGCCAGCAGCTCGGTGCCGAAGGGGCGTTCGATGGGGCTCCCGGAAGCGGCGACGGAGCTCGACGGCTTGAAGAAGTAGGAGGGCTCCGTCGGGCGCCGACCCCGCTGATCGGCTCGCGATGCGTAGCTCAGATGAACGGCGATGACCTTGCCCGGGCGCGTCGGCAGGGCCGTGAAACGGGAGTCGGCATCTGCCCGGTCGACATGGTCGACGCTGGGCTCGTCTTTGGTCATCCGTGAGCTCCTTCGCCCTGGCATCGTATCTCAAATCGTATATCATCGAAAGGCAGGAGCAAGGAGGCACCTGGTGCGAGGAGGCACCCATGCAGTTCCATCACCACGGGTACGTGTCGGGGGACCCGAGGGTGCTGCCCGTCGAGGGCACGGGGATCGATCGCCCCGCCGAGCTGCCGGACACCATGGACGTTCTGGTCGTCGGCACGGGTCCCGCCGGCATGGTCGCGGCCGCTCAGCTCTCGCGGTTCCCCGCCGTCACGACGCGGGTCATCGATCGCCGTCCCGGTCGTCTCGTGATCGGCCAGGCCGACGGCATCCAGGCGCGCAGCGTCGAGACGTTCCAGGCCTTCGGCTTCGCCGAGCGCATCATCGCGGAGGCGTACCGCATCACCGAGATGGCGTTCTGGAAACCCGACCCCGCCGACCCGTCGCGCATCGTGCGGGCGGCCGTCGCCCCTGACGACCCGACCGGCATCAGCGAGTTCCCGCACCTGCTCGTGAACCAGGCGCGGGTGCTCGACTACTTCGCGGAGTTCATGGCGAACGCGCCGACGCGCATGCGGCCCGACTACGGCTGGGAGTTCCGCGACCTCGAGCTCACGGAGGGCGAGTACCCGGTGGCGGTGACGCTCGCCCGCACGGATGCCGAAGACGGCATCACCGTCGGCGCAGAACGCGTCGTCCGCGCCAAGTACGTCGTCGGTGGCGACGGTGCGCGCAGCGCCGTTCGGGATGCCATCGGCGCCGTGCACCTCGGCGGCCGGTCGAACCACGCCTGGGGGGTGATCGACACGCTCGCGGTGACGGACTTCCCCGACATCCGCACGAAGTGCTCCATCCAGTCCGAGGCGGGCAACATCCTGCTCATCCCGCGCGAGGGCGGCTACCTGTTCCGCATGTACGTCGACCTGGGCGAGGTGCGCGACGACGACAACGGAGCGGTACGTGCCACGACTCTCGACCAGATCGTCGCCAAGGCGAACGAGATCCTGCATCCTTACTCTCTCGACGTGCGAGACGTGCCGTGGCACAGCGTCTACGAGGTCGGGCATCGCCTCACAGACCGGTTCGACGACGTGCCGGTCGAGCTGATCGGCCGCCGGATGCCCCGCGTGTTCATCGCAGGCGACGCCTGCCACACGCACAGCGCCAAGGCCGGGCAGGGCATGAACGTCTCGATGCAGGACGGCTGGAACATCGGCTGGAAGCTCGGGCACGTGCTCTCCGGCATGGCTCCGGAGTCGCTCCTTGCGACGTACTCGGCCGAGCGGCACGTCGTCGCCAAGAACCTCATCGACTTCGACCGGGAGTGGTCGACGCTCATGGCCACGAAGCCGGAAGACCTCGACGACCCGACCGAGCTCGAGGACTTCTACGTGCGCACGTGGGAGTTCCCAGCAGGCTTCATGACGCAGTACCAGCCATCCATGATCGTGGCGGATGACGCACATCAGCACCTCGCGACCGGAT
>JBQCJQ010000178.1:0-5427 GCA_051952615.1 Humibacter sp. | reverse complement strand
CGAAAACCGGAGGTTTTCTGCGGTATTCGGTGCGAGAGCGCGATCACTCCGGTTTTGGGGACAGGCTTGATGGGGATGTCTGACCATAGAATCTCCCCATGATCGGCTGGGGGCGAGCCATCGGCATAGTCGCGCTCGCCGCTGTCGCGGCGGTCGCGATCGTGACCGCGCCCCTCGCCGCCAGGGCGGTGCCCAACACCGAGCTCGAGAAGCTCTGGACGATGACGCCGAAGCAGGCGCAGGCGTACCTGCAGAAGCATCCGGAGACCGCGGTCGACCTGGCGAACTCCGACAGCTCGTACGTCGACGAGATCTGGCACAGCGCGACTCCGGCCGAGCGGCGAAGTGCGGTGCGTGCCGCGCCCGAGCTGATCGGCAACCTCGAGGGCGTCGACTACGCCTCGCGCGACCGCGCAAACCGGGCCTATCTGGCCTCGGCTCTGGTCGCCGCGAAGAAGCGGGTCGCGGCTCGTCCGAACGACGAGACCGCGAAGTTCCGGCTCAAGGCGCTCAAAGCCGTGAAGGCGTCGCTTCGGACCTCAGGAACGACGAGCAGGTATCTCGTGGAGCTCACACCGGCCCCTCGCCCCCTCGCGGCGGTGGCGGTCGGAGACCCCGACACCGCGGCGCAGGTCACGTTCGACGTGCCCGGCATGGGCACGTACTCCGACGACATGCAGCTATGGGCGCAGGCGGCGCAGAACGTGTACGACGAGCAGGGCAGCGCGGGCGCCCCGGCGGAGCGGTCGGTGGTCGCGTGGATCGGGTACGTCACGCCGCCTCCAGGCATCGACGCGACGCTCGGTGAATACGCCGCGCGCGGTGCACCGCGGCTCGTGTCAGCGATCCAGGGCTTCATCGCGGCGAGGAACGGAGCGACGGATGTCGATCTGAGCGTCATCGCGCACTCGTACGGCACCACGACGGCGGCGGATGCGCTGGCATCCGTTCGCCTCGGCATCTTCTCGTTCGTCATGCTCGGCTCGGCGGGCATCGAGGAGGCCATCAGGAACGTCCGCTCGCTTCACGCCCAGCACGTCTACGCGGGCGAGGCGGCGGGCGACACCCAAGCGCAGTGGGGCCGTACCTCGCGCCGCGACCCCCGTGCGCCGTCGTTCGGAGCGACGATCCTGAACGTGGAGGGGAAAGGCAGCAGGCTGCCGGTCACGAACCACGAGCCGATCAAGCACTCCAACTGGAACAACGACCCCACGTCGGCCGCCTACGCGAGGTTCACCCAGATGGACGCGCTCGCCGCGAAATACGGGGAGCACGTGACGACCTTCGGCTATCTGGATGCCGGAACGGAGTCGCTCGCGAACGCGGCGACCGCGACGGTGGAGAACCCGACCCGCAAGCTGACCTGAGTCGCGAGTGCGTGCGCAGGGTCAGGCGGCGGTGTTGATGGGGGTTGGGGAATCCGCTTGCCGGCGGGAATGTCGACTGCGTGCCCTATCACGGCGAAGCGCCGGACCTCCGAGTGAGGACCGGCGCTTCGTGCCATGCGGTGCGGGCGAATGGCGTCAGGCGTCGTTCTCCGCGAGCCAGGCGAGGGACTGCGCGATGCCGTCGAAGACGTCGCCCTTGTAGGCGTCGAACTCCACGACCCGCAGTGCGTTCGGAGCCGCCTGCAGGATCGCCTTCACGTCGACGTCGCCCTGCCCGGCCGGCGTCTGGTTCTCGAAGGCCGCTTTGAGGGCCTCCGGAACGATCAGTGCGCTCTCGCTGCTGGGCAGCACGTTGAGGATGTCATCGGTGATCTTGCCGTCCTTGATGTGCAGGGCACGCACGCGGTCACCGAGCGAGCGGAGCACGGCAGGGGCATCCGCGCCGCCCACGGTCGCCCAGAAGGTGTCGACCTCGAGCACGGTGTCTGGGCCGAGCAACTCGATGAACAGGTCGTAGACGGGGCGGCCGTCGACCTTGTTCGTGAACTCCCACTGGTGGTTGTGGTAGCCGAACTCGAGGCCGCGCGTCTTCGCCTGCTCGGTGAGCTCGTTCACGCGGTCGGCGATGCGGTGCACGTCGTCGGCGGTCTGCCAACGGTCGGTCGGGATGAAGGGGTCGATGACCGTCGTCATGCCCAGCTCGGCTGCGGCGTCGAAGATCGAGCCCGCGTCATCCGAATCGATCACCGGCGCGTGTCCCGTCGGGGCCGTGAGGCCGGTGGCCGCGAACGCGCGCACATAGTCGGCGGTGCGCAGGTGGAACGCGTACGGCTCGACCTTGGTGAACCCGATCTCTGCGACGCGGGCGACCGCGCCATCGAGGTCGGCGTCGATCGCGTCGCGCACCGAGTAAAGCTGGACGGAGGGGTTGGACACTGAGTGCTCCTTCGTTGTGATGGTGGATGTCGCGTCAGGCGTCGGCCGCGACGGTGAACTCCGCGTGTGCCTGGGCACCGGCGTCGCCGCCGACCCAGACGTCGAAGACCGTGGCATCGAGCACCCAGTCGTGCGTCGCTGCACTCCAGTATCGGCGCTCATCGGGTCCGACCTCGAATGCGACGGTCTGGGTCGCTCCGGCCTCGATCTCGACGCGACGGAACGCCTTCAACTGGCGAAGCGGCCTCGACGACGTGCCGTACCGCTGGTGCAGGTAGAGCTGCACCACCTCGACGCCGTCGCGCTCGCCGGTGTTGGTGACGTCGACGGAGACGGTGATGGTTCCGTGCGGCCCGGTGCTCTGGGCGCCGACCGTCACGTCGCCGTAGGCGAACGAGGTGTAGGTCAGGCCGTGGCCGAAGGGGTAGAGCGGGGTGCTCTCCTCGTTCCAGTAGCGGCGGCCCTGGTCATCCGGTGCGTGCGAGCGGGTGACAGCGTGGTGGATCGGCACCTGGCCTACCGTTCGAGGCCAGGTGAAGGGCAGCTTGCCGGCGGGTGCGGCGTCGCCGAACAGCAGGCTCGCGACCGCCGATCCTCCCCGCGTGCCCGGGTACCAGGCGTCGAGGATGGCCGGCACGTTGTCCGAAGCCCAGCGGATGTCGAGCGGGCGTCCGTTCATGAGGACCAGCACGACGGGAGTTCCGGTTGCGACGACCGCCTCGAGCAGCCGCTGCTGGTCGCCGGGCAGCGAGAGGTCGGACCGGGAGGCGTTCTCCCCGATCATGTCCTGCTGCTCGCCGAGAACCAGGACGGTGACATCCGCCTCGGTCGCCGCAGCGACGGCTCGCGCGAACGCGGCCTCCGCGTCGAAGTCGGCAGGGGCGCTGGGGCTGCTGTCGCCGAACATCTCGAACATCGACGGGAAGGTGCGCTTCGGCTCAGCGACGCCCGGCTCGTAGACGACGGATGCCCCGCCGGCGACCCGCTCGCGGATGCCGTCCACGATCGTCACCGTCTCATCGAGGTCGAAGTCGAACACCCACGGCCCGATGGTGTCGCGCTTCGAGCCGGCGAGTGGACCGAGCACGGCGACCTTCTGCAGAGCGTCGGCGCTCAGCGGCAGGAGCCCGCCCTCGTTGCGCAGCAGCACGGCTGCGCGCTCGGCCGCGCGCTGGGCTTCGTCCCGGTGAGCAGGGTCGGCCAGCACCTCGCCTGCCTTCTGCACGTCGACATACGGCTGCTCGAAGAGTCCGAGCTTCTCCTTGACGGTGAGGATGCGCCGCACGGCCTCGTCGAGACGCGCGACGTCGACCCGCCCGTCACCCACCGCCGCGACGAGGCTCGCGAAGGCAGGCTGGAAGATGGCCATCTCCATGTCGACGCCCGCGTTCACGGCGCGCGCCGCGGCATCCGCGGCATCGGAGGTGAAGTGGTGCGTCGTGAGGTCTTTGGCGGCGTTGGCGTCGGTGACGACGAAGCCGTCGAAGCCGAGGGCGTCGCGCAGAACCTCGGTCAGCAGCCAGTGGTTGCCGGAGGCCGGCACGCCGTTCAGGTCCATGTACGCCGACATGATGTTGCCGGCGCCGGCGTCGATCGCCGCCTTGAACGGCGGGAGGTAGGTGTTCCAGAACTCCTGGTCGGAGAGGTCGACCTCGTCGTAGTCACGTCCGCCGAGCGCGGCCCCGTAGCCCGCGAAATGCTTGGGCCCGGCGACGATGTGTTCCGGTGCACCCAGCTCCGCGCCCTGGAACCCCCTGACCTGGGCGGCCGCGACCACGGCGCCCAGCAGCGGGTCCTCGCCCGCGCCTTCGATGATGCGTCCCCAGCGCGGGTCGCGGGCGATGTCGACCATCGGAGCGAACGCCCAGTGGATGCCCACCGCTCGCGCCTCTCGCGCTGCCACCGACTGGGCGCGTTCGATGGTTTCGGCATCCCACGACGCGGCGAGCGCGATCGGTACCGGGAAGATGGTGCGCAGCCCGTGGATGACGTCGAACCCGAACAGCACCGGGATGCCGTGCGCGTTGCCCTCGATCGCGAGCTTCTGCAGGCGGTTCGTCTGCTCGGGGTCGGTGACGAAGAGCAGCGACCCGACGCTGCCGTCCGCCAGCGCGGCCTCGACCATCTTCGGCTGCGCAGCCATGCCGGGGTCGGCGCCCTCCTGGCTGGCCGGAACGGAGAAGTAGAAGTACTGGATGAGCTGCCCGACCTTCTCCTCGGTGGTGAGCTCGGCGAGCAGGGCGTCGACTCGCGACGACGCGGCGTTCTCTGTCATTCGGGTTCCTTCTGTGGGCGTTCTGTGCGGGTGGTGGTGACGATGGGGCGGCCTACGATGTCAGGATGAGCGACGGCGGCACCCCCGAGGGAGCGACTCCGCGACGGTCGTATGCGAAGGGCATCGCACGTCGCAGGCAGATCATCGAGAGCGCCATCGCCGAGTTCGCGGACCACGGGGTCGACGGCACCTCGCTGCGCACGCTCGGGGACGCGATCGGTGTCTCGCACGCCACCCTGCGCCACTACTTCGCGTCGCGGGACGAGCTGCTCGTCGAGGTGTACCGGGCGCACGAGGAGAGCTCCGTCGGCGCGGCTTTCGGCGCTGAGGTCTCCGACGAGGTGACGGCCGTCGAGGCGATGGCGCTCAGCGCCGACCGCAACCGCTCCATCCCAGGGCTGGTGCGTCTTTACGCGACGCTGTCCACCGACGCGCTGCAGGAGGGGCATCCGGCGTCCGAGGCGTTCATCCGCGAGCGGTTCGAGCGGCTGAGGAACATGCTGGCCGAACGCATCCGCAGCGATCAGGCTGCCGGGCTCATCGCGAGCGACATCGATGCGATGGATGCCGCGGCGCTCGTCATCGCCGCGTCCGACGGGCTGCAGGTGCAGTGGCTGCTCTCCCCCGACACCGTTGACGTGCGACGTTCTCTGGCGTTGCTCGAGCGCATCCTGCCTGCTGCAGACGGAGAGCGCGCGGGCGCGTGACCTCGCCGTCGTCGTCATAGCGGAACCCCTCGTCGTCGTTGCATCCGGCCGCCACGCACGATGCTACACAAGAAAACCTGCCGTTGTAAGGTTTTGTGCGCTGCGCTGCGCTGCGGTTGCT
>JBQCJQ010000177.1:0-4986 GCA_051952615.1 Humibacter sp. | reverse complement strand
AACGACATGGTGCAGTACTTCGCCGAGAACCTCGACGGGTTCGCGGTGACGCAGAACGGCTGGGTGCAGTCCTACGGCAGCCGCTGCACGCGTCCGTCGATCCTGTGGGGAGACGTCTCGCGGCCGAAGCCGATCATGGTCGACTGGTCGACGTACACGCAGTCGCTCACGCAGAAGCCCGTGAAGGGCATGCTGACCGGGCCGGTCACCATCCTGGCCTGGTCGTTCGTGCGCGACGACCAGCCGCTCGGTGACACGGCACGTCAGGTCGCCCTCGCTCTTCGCGACGAGATCGCGGATCTCGAGACGGCGGGCATCCGCATCGTGCAGGTCGACGAGCCGGCACTGCGCGAGCTTCTTCCGCTCAAGAAGAAGGACCAGGCCGACTATCTCGACTGGTCTGTCGGATCCTTCCGGCTCGCGACCAGCGGCGTGGGCGATGCGACGCAGATCCACACGCACCTCTGCTACTCGGAGTTCGGGGTCGTGATCGATGCGATCCGCAACCTCGATGCCGACGTGACCAGCATCGAGGCCGCGCGCAGCCGCATGGAGGTCGTCGACGACATCAAGGCCAGCGGATTCGACCACGGCATCGGGCCTGGCGTGTACGACATCCACTCGCCCCGCGTGCCGTCGGTCGCCGAGGTGACCGACCTGATCGACAAGGCGCTCGCCGGCATCCCGGAGCGTCAGGTGTGGATCAACCCGGACTGCGGTCTGAAGACCCGTGGCTATGACGAGACGGTGGCGTCGCTGAAGAACATCATCGAGGCGACGCGCACCGTGCGTGCGAGGCAGACCGCCTAGGGCGGCACTGCCGCGCAAGCACAGCTGAACGGGGTGGCCGGACCGTTCCTTCGGGAGGGGTCCGGCCCACCTTTTCGACGGCCTGCCCCGTTGCGATCAGTTCGCTTCGAACAGCACTCCTGCCTCGTCGCACGCGTCTACCAAGCGTCGATCCCTGGTGAAGACCCGGGTGTCAGGACCGACCAAGGCAGAAGCGAGCAGCTCGACGTCGACGACGCTCAGACCTCTTCCGTATAGGCGGCGGTTCTCGATGAGGAGCAGTACTTCGTCGTGCCAGGCCGTCGCGGCCTGGGGGAGTCCGCTCAGTAACCCCAGCACTTCGCTCCGGTTCCGGATGCTCCCCAGCGCCAGCTCGCCGATCACCCGTGGGTGAGTCACGACGAGGTTCGCCTCGAGCAGGCGGGTGAGCGCCGCGTCGGTGCGATGGAGATGGTCGATCCAAACCGAGGTGTCGACGAGGACGAGACTCATGCTGCCGGACGCCGACGCGGGGGTGCGGACGCTCCGGGATCGCTTCCGCCCAGAGCCGCCAAACGGCGCGCGCTCTCGCGGGCGATGAGGGCTTCAAGCCCGAGCCGCACGAGCGACCCAGAATCACCGCGGCCGGTCAGCTCCGCGGCCTTCTCCATCAGGTCGTCATCAATGGTGACGGTCGTTCGCATGATAGGTTCCCCGCATCTCGTTCTGCATCAATGATACAGGGTCAGATGCGAGTCTCGCAGCCTCGCGCGCCGCGATCAGACGGTGCGCAGGACGGCGACCACCTTGCCGACGACCTCCGCGAAGTCGCCGAGGATCGGCTCGTAGGCGGAGTTGCGGGGCAGAAGCCAGGTGTGGCCGTCGCGCTGCCTGAAGACCTTCACCGTCGCCTCGCCGTCGAGCATGGCAGCGACGATGTCGCCATTCTCCGCGGTCTTCTGCTGTCGTACGACCACCCAGTCGCCGTCGCAGATGGCGGCGTCGATCATCGACTCGCCCTGAACCTTCAGCATGAAGAGCTCACCGTTGCCGACGAGCTGGCGGGGGAGAGGGAAGACCTCTTCGATCTGCTGCTCGGCGGTGATGGGCACGCCGGCGGCGATGCGGCCGACGAGCGGGACCATCGTGGCGTCGCCCACCGGAACGGAGGTCTCGAAGTCGGCGGCATCCGACCGGCCGGTGGCCGCTGGCAGGTCGATGAGCACTTCGAGGGCACGCGGACGGTTGGGGTCGCGGCGAAGGTAGCCGCTGAGCTCGAGCTGGTTCAGCTGGTGAGCCACGCTGGAGAGGGAGGCGAGGTTCACGGCATCGCCGATCTCGCGCATGCTCGGCGGATATCCGCGCTTGCTCACGGAGCTCTGGATCACCTCGAGGATGGCGCGCTACTTCTCGCTGAGGTTCTTGCGGCGGCGGGTCCGCGGCTTCTCCGCAGCGGTGCGCGTCGTGCGTGGGCTTGCGGTTCCCTCGGTCTCGCTCACGTGCTCGTCCTCTCGTTTCGCTTGCGGTTCGACCGCCTGCTCGCCCGAATGTCGGTGGTGGGTGATTCAGTTCCTACGTGACGATCGAAACTCTATCTGGCAACCGGCCCGAATCGGCCGCTTTGTTCGAGCGTGTTGACGATCTGCCGCACCCAAATACGAACATAGCCTTGAATTCCGTCGAAATCGAAGATAGATTCGGAACACGAGTTCGATTCTCAGGAGGAGAAGCCATGACAACCATCGGGGTTGCTATGCATCGCACCGGCATGACGCGCGTGCGCACCCGCCTGACGCGCCGTGGTCGCGTCGTTCTCGCCGCACTCGTCGTGCTGCCCGCCCTGATCGTCGGAGGCGTTGTCGCCGCGAACAGCGCGGCGGAGGCCGGCACGAACTCCTCCTACTCCGCGTCGTTCCGTCACGTCACTGTGCAGCCCGGAGACTCGCTCTGGTCGATAGCCAGTCGCATCTCGCCGACGAGCGACCCGCGCGATGTGATCGCCGCCATCGTGGACCTCAACGGGTTGTCCTCCAGCGTCGTGCAGGCCGGTCAGCGGCTGGCCATCCCGCATCAGTACGACGGCGCTTCTCACTGACGGCGGCGGCCGCGTCGGTCGATAGTCGCGTCGCCCCTAGCATTGACGGGTGACCTCGTTCTCCGACCTTCCGATCCGCGACGATCTGCGCGGCAAGACCCCCTACGGCGCGCCACAAGCCCCCGTGCCGGTGGCCCTGAACGTGAACGAGAACACGCATCCCATCCCTGACGACGTGGTGGCCGACGTGCTCGCGTCCGTCGCCGAAGCCCTGAAGGGAGCGAATCGCTACCCCGATCGCGAGTTCACGGAGCTCCGCGAGTCACTGGCTGGCTATCTCGACAACGGGCTCGACGCATCGAACATCTGGGCGGCGAACGGGTCGAACGAGGTTTTGCAGCAGATCCTGCAGGCCTTCGGTGGCCCCGGGCGCACCGCGCTCGGATTCGTGCCCACCTATTCGATGTACCCGCTCCTCGCATCCGGAACGGGAACGGCATGGATCGCCGCGGATCGTGATGCGGACTTCGTCGTCACTCCGGAGCACGCGGCGCGCGTCGTCGCCGAGAAGCGGCCCGATGTGGTCATCCTGTGCGCCCCCAACAACCCGACGGGCACGCCGCTGGGTCTCGATGTCGTCGAGGCCGTGTACGACGCGACTCCTGGCATCGTGGTCGTCGACGAGGCCTATGCGGAGTTCATGCCGCAGGATGCGCCGAGCGCGCTGACCCTGCTGCCCGGTCGCGAGCGGCTCATCGTGTCCCGCACCATGAGCAAGGCGTTCGCGTTCGCCGGGGTCCGTCTCGGTTATCTGGCCGCCGACCCGGCGGTCGCAGACGCGCTGCGCCTCGTGCGCCTTCCGTACCACCTCTCCGCGCTCACGCAGGCGGCCGCGATCGCCGCGCTCCGCCACTCGGACGAGATGCTCGCCACGGTGCACGACATCGTGGAGCAGCGCGACCGCATCTCCACAGGACTCACCGCCCTCGGCTACACCGTGCACGACTCCGGCAGCAACTTCGTGCTCTTCGGCGGAGTGGATGACCCGCACGCGCTGTTCCTCGCGCTCAAGGAGCGCGGCATCCTCATCCGCGACGTCGGCATCCCCAACCACCTTCGTGTGAGTGCGGGTACCGCGGAGGAGACCGGCATCTTCCTCGACGCGATGGCGGAGCTCGCCCGAGCGTGACCCGCGCTCCTTCTCCGCGAGACTGCACGCCCACGCCGAGACCGCGGGTATGGCCCGCCGCGATGGCGTGGGGATGCGGTCTCGAGGGGTGGTGGGCGGCCGATATCGCCGCTGCGCGGCTCACCGGCTCAATCGGGTCGGCCACGGGAGCGAGCTCCCGCAGCGCTCCCCTCAATCGCCGATAAACTCGGTCGCATGAGCAACCGCACCGCCAGCATCCGCCGGGAGACCAGCGAATCGAGCATCGAGCTGTCGCTCGACCTCGACGGAACGGGACGCAGCAGCATCCACACCACGGTGCCGTTCTACGACCACCTGCTGACGGCTTTCGCCAAGCACTCGCTCACCGACCTCACCGTTCGGGCGAAGGGCGACATCGAGATCGACGTGCACCACACGGTCGAAGATGTCGGCATCGTGCTCGGCCAGGCGATCAAGCAGGCGCTGGGTGACAAGAGCGGCATCGCCCGCTTCGGCGATGCGACGGTGCCGCTCGACGAGGCGCTCGTGCACGCCGTGGTCGACATCTCCGGACGCCCCTACCTCGTGCACACGGGGGAGCCGGTCGGCTTCGAGCACCACCTCATCGGCGGTCACTTCACCGGTTCGATGGTTCGGCACGTCTTCGAGGCGATCGCGTTCAACGCCGCGCTGACCGTGCACGTTCGCGTGCTCGGCGGACGTGATCCGCACCACATCGCCGAGGCCGAGTTCAAGGCGTTCGCGCGCGCATTCCGTCAGGCGAAGGCGCTCGACCCGCTGGTCGAGGGCATCCCGTCGACGAAGGGCGCCCTGTGACCGACGGAGCGACCGACGGAGCCACCGAGATCGGTGGGATGACCGGCGAGACGCAGAACGCACCGTCCGTGGTCGTGCTCGACTACGGGTCGGGCAACGTGCACTCCGCGGCGAAGACACTCGAGGCCGTCGGTGCGCGCGTGACGCTCACCGCTGACCGCGGGGCGGCCCAGGATGCCGACGGACTCGTCGTCCC
>JBQCJQ010000176.1:0-5170 GCA_051952615.1 Humibacter sp. | reverse complement strand
TGTGGCGCGTCCGGTGACGGATGCCGAGCCCACCGGCATCGCGCTGGCATGGCCGAGCGATCCGAGCCCGGCACGCACCGAGTCGGAGCAATACCGCATCGACACCTTCATCGGCATCGTGCGGGGTCGCACGTCGAACAGCTCGCGGCGCTGAGGGGCCTTTGCTGCCCTGTGACCATGCCGGAGACGCTCTCAGCTCTGAGCCGCGTGAGATGGTTTTTCGTCATCGTCGAGGAAGCGTGTGAGCGCAGCAATCCATTGCTCGAAGGCGTCGAGATGCGCGTCGTGTGAGGCATCCGTCAGATCGACGCGGGTGACGGCTCCGCTGCGACTGGCGAAGCGCGCCTTCTGGTCTTCCGTGAACATTCCCTCGTCTGCGTAGACCAGCAGAGTGGGTGTAGTGACGCTCTCCCACTCTGCCCACCGAGGCACGGCGACGGCCGAGATCGTGGCGACCATCACATCCGGATCAAACCGTGGGTGCAGCCCGTCGTGGCGCTGCTGGAGGTCATCGATCCAGGCGGCGGCGAGTGCCCCGTCGCCCAAGTCCTCTCGCGCGGCTTGCCTGTCGAGGTAGGGAACTTTCCAGGAACGGAAGTACTCGCCGAGCTTGTCGTGCTCGTCGAACGAGCCGCCGCCCTCGTTGCCTTCGAGCAGTACGAGTCGGTGAACGACTTCCGGACGGTCTGCAGCGACCAACATCGCGGTGTGCGCGCCCATCGACTGGCCGATGAGATCCACGGGTTCGGAGGTCTCGGTCTCTATCACCATGACGACGTCCCGCACGA
The DNA here is from genome assembly GCA_051952615.1 of Humibacter sp. Lineage (GTDB taxonomy): Bacteria > Actinomycetota > Actinomycetes > Actinomycetales > Microbacteriaceae > Humibacter. The sequence continues at coordinate 4,382 of JBQCJQ010000176.1, read as the reverse complement.
AGGCTGCGCGGGACACATCGACCGGAATCCGGGTGCTGTGGCCGTGTCCGCGCTGGTCGACCAACACGACTTTGCGCCCAGCGAGCGCACGAGCGGTGGGAATGAACTCGCGCCCGCTGCCGGCAAGGCCGTGCAGGATGACGACCGCGGGCTCGGTCCCTTCGAAGACCAGATAGGAGATGATCGCGCCGTCATCGGCAGTGACGGCGCGTCTGGTGGGTTCCACCGGACGAGCCTACGGATGATCGCCGACGGGTGGCGCCAAAGCACACTCATGGCCGCGGGGTACCGGATGTCAAGTCTCCTTGACTCGCAGCACGCTCCGGCCTACCATCGAGGCATGACAAGCGACCTTGACACCGGCGGAGAGTCCTCCATCGAACGGCGACGCCAGCGGACATTCCGCATCCGCATCTGGGTCGGGGCCGCTTGCTATCTGCTCGCGAACCTCGGGCTGTACCAGTGGGGTCACGTGAACAGCCCCTGGCGAGTGGTCTGGGTGGTGCTTCCGCTGCTCTTCATGGCGTGGATGGTGACCGCCGTGGTGCTGCGGGTCCGCCAGCTGGACGAGTATCAGCTGAAGCTGTTCTTCCCCGGCTTGGCGGTCGGTTTCACCGTGACCGTGTTCGCCGCCGTGACGGTGGGCACCTTGAGCGCGGCCGGGCTCCCGGTGCCCAACGCAGGATGGGCGGTCGCCCTGCTCGGAGTCGTCGCGTGGGAGTTCACCAATCTCCTGACCGGCGCTCCCAAGGCCTGATCGAGCACGGCCGGATGGAGAACCTGATCCGCTCGGAACGGGAAGCGCGAGGCTGGACCCAGGCGGCGCTCGCCGAGCGTCTCGAGGTGTCACGACAGACGGTCGTCGCGCTCGAGACCGGGAAGTACGACCCGTCGCTGCCGTTGGCGTTCCGCATCGCGCACCTCTTCGACAAACCGATCGAAGGACTCTTCACGCCGCCGGAGCGAAGCTCGACGTCGAGTCGGTAAAGGGCGGAGTCACTAATCTGAGGGGGTGAGCCCGGCCGAGAGCATCCGCATCGACGGGGGGACAGGGCTCGACGAACGCGTCAGGCTGGATGAGCGGGTAAGGGGTCTCGACTCGCCCGACGAGGTCTTCGACGTGTTCGGCGAGTGGGCCGCCGAGGGCGGCATCACGCTCTACCCGGCGCAAGAGGAAGCCCTGATCGGCATCGTCTCCGGCGCCAACGTGATCGTCTCCACACCGACCGGCACGGGCAAGTCGCTCATCGCGGTCGGCGCGCACGCGGCGGCGCTCGCCGACGGCAGACGCACCTTCTACACGGCACCCATCAAGGCCCTCGTCTCCGAGAAGTTCTTCGCGCTCGCCGACACTTTCGGGGCGCAGAACGTCGGCATGATGACCGGCGACTCGCAGGTGAACGCGGATGCCCCGATCATCTGCTGCACCGCCGAGATCCTCGCCAACCTCGCGCTGCGGCTCGGACCGGACGCTCCTGTCGACCAGGTCGTGATGGACGAGTTCCACTTCTACGCCGACCCCGACCGCGGATGGGCGTGGCAGGTTCCCCTGCTCATCCTCGAACGCGCCCAGTTCGTGCTGATGAGCGCCACCCTCGGCGACGTGAGCGGCCTCGCGGATGACCTGTCCCGGCGCACCGGCCGTGAGACCGTTGCGGTCACGGGCGTCGAGCGTCCGGTTCCCCTCGACTACGAGTACGTGCTGACTCCGGTGCACGAGACGATCGCCGAGCTGCTGGATGACGGCAAAGCACCCGTCTACGTCGTGCACTTCTCCCAGAAAGAAGCACTCGAGCGTGCGCAGGCGCTCGCAGGAGCATCCATCGCCAGCCGCGAGCAGAGGGATGCCATCGCCGACGCGATCGGAGGATTCCGGTTCTCCTCGGGATTCGGTCAGACCCTGTCGCGTCTGCTGCGGCTGGGCATCGGGGTGCACCACGCCGGAATGCTGCCGAAGTACCGCAGGCTCGTCGAGCAGCTCGCCCAGCGGGGCCTGCTCCGCGTGGTCTGCGGAACCGACACGCTCGGCGTCGGCATCAACGTACCGATCCGCAGCGTGCTGCTGACCGCGCTCACCAAGTTCGACGGAACGCGCATGCGCCAGCTCACCGCCCGCGAGTTCCACCAGATCGCCGGCCGTGCGGGGCGCGCAGGCTACGACACCGCAGGCACGGTGGTCGCACAGGCGCCGGAGCACGACATCGAGAACGCGCGCGCTGCAGCGAAAGCGGGCGACGACCCGAAGAAGAAGCGCAAGATCGTGCGCAAGAAGGCCCCTGAGGGGTTCGTGTCGTGGGGTGAGCCCTCGTTCCAGCGCCTGATCGCTGCGGAGCCCGAGACCCTCACCCCGCACATGCAGATCACGAGCGCCATGATCATCAACGTCATCGCGCGCGGCGGCGACGTGTTCGGCAACGTGCGAGCTCTGATCTTCGACAGCCACGAGCCGTGGAAACGACAGCTCGAGCTCGCCAGACGGGCGCTCGGCATCTACCGGACGCTCGTGACCGCCGAGGTGGTCGAGAAGGGCCCGGACGGCACGCCCCGCCTCACCGTCGATCTGCAGCCGAACTTCGCGCTCAACCAGCCGCTGTCGCCGTTCGCGCTCGCCGCCTTCGAGCTGTTCGCTGCTGAGGAGGATGTCGAACGGTCGGCGACGACGGGGGAGCGGTCGACCAATGCCGGTGTGGGCACGGGCGACTACGCGCTCGACGTCGTCTCGGTCGTCGAGGCGACGCTGGATGACCCGCGTCCGGTCCTGATCGCGCAGCAGCACCTCGCGCGGGGCGAAGCGGTCGCCGCCATGAAGGCGGAGGGCATCGAGTACGAGGAGCGCATGGAGCTGCTCGAACAGGTCACGTGGCCGAAGCCGCTCGCCGACATCCTGCAGCAGTCCTTCGAGACCTACAGCGCGAGCCAGCCGTGGGTGCGCGATTTCGAGCTCAGCCCCAAGTCGGTCGTTCGCGACCTGTTCGAGCGGGCCATGACGTTCACCGAGTTCGTGTCGTTCTACACGCTGGCGCGCAGCGAGGGGGTCGTGCTGCGCTACCTCTCCGACGCGTTCAGGGCCCTGCGGCAGACCGTGCCAGACGAGGCGAAGAACGACGAGCTGCGCGACGTGATCGAGTGGCTCGGCGAGCTGGTGCGCCAGGTGGACTCCAGCCTGCTCGACGAGTGGGCCGAGCTGGTGCATCCCGACGCAGCCCGCCACGCCGAGGAGACCGCGATCGTGCCCCCCGCGCCACGCACCGTCACGGCCAACCGGCGGGCCTTCCTGGTGCTGGTGCGCAACGAGCTGTTCCGCCGCGTGCAGCTCGCAGCGCTTGATCGTGCCGACGAGCTCGGCAGACTCGATCCCGACTTCGGCGAGGATGCCTGGGCAGATGCCCTCGACGCGTACTACGCCGAGCACGACGAGATCGGCACGGACGCGGACGCCAGGAGCGCGGCCTTGCTCATCGTCGACGAGTCGGATGCCCGGACATCCGAGCCCCGCGCCGACAGGGTGTGGCACGTGAGGCAGATCCTCGCCGACCCGGCCGGAGACCACGACTGGGGCATCGCGGCCGACGTCGACCTCGCCGCATCGGACGACGCGGGCGCCGCGGTGCTGCGCATGACCGCCGTGAACCGCCTCTAGCGCCGCTCAGCCCAGGCGTCGATCGGCCGACTCTCGCGCACTCTCCCAGCGGGCGACCACCGTCGCTAGGCTCGTGTCGTCGCCCACGTTGCCGGCGAAGACCACGTAGGGGAGCCCTGTCGCGGGGCCGGAGGCCGCCTGCCACACCGACACGATGCCGGGCAGCATCGAGCCGACGACTCGGGCGCGGGAGATGCCGAGCGCGTCGGTCGCGATGTCCGACGAGGTGATGCCGCCCTTGGCGATCACGTAGGCGGGACGGCGAGCGAGCACGACCCTGCGCACGGTCTCGGTCAGCGCGGCGCTCACTCGTCGGGACAGGTCGAGGCTCGTTGCGGCATCCACGCCCCTGACCAGGCCTCGCGAGGTGCTGATCACGGTGACGCGATCATCGAGCGATGCGGCCGCGAGGGATGCGACCTGCGCGATGTGCGCCTGCGCGTCGTCGTCCAGCACCCTCTCGACGTCGAGCTCGATGGCGTGCACGTCACGGGATGCCGTGAGGGCGGCGAGCTGCCTGTTCGAGAGACCGACGTGGGACCCGACCGCGACGAGACCGTGCCGGGCGACGGCCCCGGCGTCGCGGGCGCTCCTGAGCAAGGCAGCGAGCTCGAAGTCGTCGAGCGGCGGCTGCGAACCCTGACCGAGCCTGGCGCGCACGAACGACGGCCCGACGCGGTAGACGATGCGGATGCCGGAGGACTCGGCATCCAGCACAGAGAGGACGGCCGACCTCAGGTCG
>JBQCJQ010000175.1:0-2090 GCA_051952615.1 Humibacter sp. | reverse complement strand
GAACAGCAGTGCGGGTCCGAGGCCGAGCCGGTGGCCGCTCACGATGCGCCGCCGGACCCGGCGCCGGACGGCGATTCGGACCGCGCGTCGGGGTGGGCGTCGGAGAACCACATCAGCACGCTGCGCTCCGCCGTCGCCACAACCTCGCCGTGCTGGTTGCGACCGGTGTGCTCGAAGGTGACGATGCCCTGACCCTGCCGGGACGCCGAGGGGCGCTTCGCGGTGACGAGCGTCTCGCTGTAGAGCGTGTCGCCGTGGAAGAGCGGATGCGGGAACTCCACGCGGCTCATCCCGAGGTTCGCCACGAGGGTGCCCTGCGTCAGCTGCCCGACGGAGGCGCCGACGAGGGTCGCGAGGGTGAACATCGAGTTGACGAGGCGCTGTCCGAACGGCTGCGTCGCCGCCCAGGCCGCGTCGAGGTGCAGACCCTGGTTGTTCATCGTGAGCGTCGTGAAGAACACGTTGTCGGCCTCGGTGATCGTGCGGCCCGGCCGATGGAGATAACGCGTGCCCACCTCGAGCTCGTCGTAGTACAGGCCGCGCTGCACGACGTCACGCACGGGCATCCGTTCGTCGTCGGTCATGGGATCTCCGCTACTGCTCCAGGCCGAGGGAACGAGCGATGATCATCAGCTGCACCTCGGTCGTGCCCTCCCCGATCTCGAGGATCTTGGAGTCGCGGTAGTGCCGTGCGACGGCGCTCTCGTTGAGGAAGCCGTAGCCGCCCATGATCTGGGACGCGTCGTGGGCGTTGGCCATCGCGGCCTCCGATCCGACGAGCTTCGCGATCGACGCCTCGGTCTTGAACGGCATGCCCGCCGCCATCTTGAACGCCGCGTCGTAGTAGGCGAGGCGCGCGGTCTGCGCCCGTGCCTGCATGCGGGCGAGCATGAAGGTGATGTGCTGGTTGTCGCCGATCGGCCGGCCGAACACGACACGGTTCTTCGCGTGCTCGACGGCCTGCTCAAGGCATCCCTGAGCCGCGCCGGTGCACAGCGCGGCGAACGCCACCCTGCCCTCGTCGAGGATGGACAGAAAGTTGGCGTAGCCGCGGCCGCGCTCGCCGAGCAGATTCTCCTTGGGAACCCGCACGCCGCGCAGCACGAGCGGATGCGTGTCGGAGGTGTGCCAGCCGACCTTGTCGTAGCCGGGGAGCACGGTGAAACCCGGTGTTCCGGTCGGCACGATGAAGCTCGTGAGTTCCTTGCCGACGCTGCCGTCGGCCCGACGCTTCTCGCCGGTGACGGCGGTGATCGTCACGACGGAGGTGATCGGGGTGCCGGAGTTCGTGATGAACTGCTTCGTGCCGTCGATCACCCAGTCCTCGCCGTCCTGCGTCGCCGTCGTCTTGGTTCCGCCCGCGTCGGAACCCGCGTCGGCCTCGGTGAGACCGAAGCCGGCGAGCGCGCGGCCTGCGACCAGGTCGGGCAGCCAGCGGCTCTTCTGCTCCTGCGTGCCGTAGCGGAAGATGGGCATCACGCCGAGGCCGATGCCCGCCTCGAGCGTGACCGCGATCGACTGATCGACACGAGCGAGCTCCTCCACGGCGATGCACAGCGAGAGGTAGTCGCGGCCTCCCCCGCCGTACTCGACAGGGAAGGGCAGACCGAACAGGCCGAGTTGCCCCATCTGCGCGATGATCGACATCGGCAGCGTGCGCTGAGTGTCGTAGTGGTAGGCCTGCGGTGCGACGACGTGGTCGGCGAACTCGCGCACCTTTCGTCGTAGCGCGCGGTGCTCGTCGGTCAGTCGGGGGTCGTCGCCGAGGGCGTTGCGCACCGTCTGAGCGGCGGGCGCCGAATCGGTGTCGATCATGATGGTCCTTCCGTCGTGAGGATGGTTCCTGGTGGAATGGCCCGGCCGTCGTCGACCGGTGTGTTCCCGCTCCTTGTGGGGGCGGAGAGCTGGGTGGCATCCGGGCCGTCGTCGAGCGGTTCGACGACCGCGACCGTCTGGTCGGTTCCGACCTTGTCTCCCGGTGCGAGGCGTAGATGAAGGATGCCCCGGTGAGGCGCCGCCAGCCGGTGCTCCATCTTCATCGCTTCGATCACGAGGATGCCGGCGCCCTGCTCGACCACGTCGCCGTCCGA
>JBQCJQ010000174.1:0-2181 GCA_051952615.1 Humibacter sp. | reverse complement strand
CCCGAGGCGCTCACCCGGCAGAACGCCGCGGCGCGCTCGAGGGCGACGGCGAAGTCACCCTCGAAGACCCCGCGAAGGATGCGGTCGGCGAGGTCGATGATCTCGCTCGGACCCGTCGGCAGCTCGGCCCCGGCGACGACGGGGTCGATGGACTGCAGGATGTCCGCCCCGCGCTGATACTGCAGGCTGGCCGCGTGCGGGTCCTCGCGAATCGCCAGCCGCAACAGGTAGATGCGCCACAGGGCACCTGGAAGGCTTCGGGCGCCTGCCTGCGACCACAGCTCGGCGATCGCGTCGATGCCGTTCTCGTCGGTGTAGTTGACGAGGCGCGACACCACCTCGGGATCCGGATGCCTCCGCACCCGCTCCAGCAGCGCCGCGGCGGTCTCGTGTGCGACACGACTGGCCTCCGCCGGGTCGTCCGCACCGTGGAAGGTCTCGAACTTGCCGCCGGAGAACTTGGTCGGCTTGTGGAACGGGCGGCTTTCGTCGGTCATCCCTCCAGCATCCCGTATGCGCACCGACGTCGCAGGGGTCGATGATGTGGAGGCCGAAGCGGATGCCGCAGCGAACGGTTCAGGACGTTGCACCGCCCCAGGTAGATTGTTCTGTGACGCCCCTCTAGCTCAGTTGGTAGAGCATCGGACTTTTAATCCGCGGGTCGCCGGTTCGAGCCCGGCGGGGGGCACCGTGACGAGTTGCATTCAATCTACATAACGGTAGGTAGGCCAAGCAGATCCGCCAGCGGACTGGAGGCGAGTCGTAAGGCGATGGGAACGCCTCGACGTTCTCCGCTCAAGCGCGGCCGGCGTCGCGTTCGTGCTGTTCACCATCGCCCTCGTCCAGCTCCTGAACCGATAACCGCCGTTCGTACCGGAGACTGGCCCGTCCATACTCCCTGGGTCTGCGCAGCACGCAACGTATGTGCGATCTGGGCTTCTGCTCGTCAGCGGTCGGGTGTCTGTTGGACCAGGTTGAGGAGTTGGACGATGAATTCGTTGGCCGGGGTCGGGATGCCGTTTCGGTGTCCGATCCGCACGACCGCACCGTTGCGGGCATCGATCTCCATCGGCCTGCCCGCCAGTCGGTCGGCATGCATCGAGTTAATGTGACCGTGAGCGGGTCGGGACAGGGCGTCAAGGATCTCCTCCACCAGGCTGTCTGTGATCCGCGCGCCCTGCGCGTTGCCGACCGCGGCTACCTCCTCAACAACCTCGCGAACCAACCGGCGGCCGGCCGGGTTTCGCATGTCGAGAACGGGCACCAGGATCGCAGCGTTGATCCCGCCGGCCGCGTTGATCATGAGTTTCTTCCACGCTGCGGCGACGAAGTCAGCCGTCGTGTTCATGCGGACGCTAGTGCCCTTGAACAACTCTGCGAAGCGGCGTCCATGCTCGGTGTCTGGGACGGTGAGCTCGGCGACACCGTTCTGGGTGATCCGTCCCGGCGCGGAACGGTCTGCCGGCACGTTCACGACCACCGGGAGGATCTGCCGCGGCTGCACGAAATCGGAGAACCGCTCAACGTGTTCAACACCGTTCTGTAAGACCGCCACCACAGTCTGCGGGCCAACGAGCCGGTCGAGCCACTTCCGGGTGGCGTCCACGTCGTAGGTCTTCGTCGCGACGAGCACCCAGTCAACAGGACCGGCCTCGTCCGGATCGGACAAGATCACCGGCGCGACACTGAGCACGCCCGAATCGGTCTTGACCTCAAGCACCTTGAACGGTGTTCTCACCACGACGGCTAGACCCGCATTAACCTGTGCCAGGTGCGCGGCAATCGTGCCACGGACAGCTCCGGGACCGAGAACGACGATAGAGACCACACCCAATCATCACCCACACACCGACGAACGCCGTCGGGGGGGCCAACTGGATTGTTCAGCCTGCGTGCAGTGTCCTGGAGCGCCTCCGCGCCAGTGCCGCTTCGCTTGTTACGCGTCGGAAACGTGGCGACAATCACCTCGTCATCGAGTGCGTCGATACTTTCGAATACCTATCAAGCGATAGAAATTATTCGAGCCGCATGGGAGTCACACTCATGACACTCTTCGCACCCCCACACCTCACCGACACCGTCGGCAACGCGCGCGACGACGCACGCGCACAGAGCGGTCAAGTGAGCGAGTGGATGCCGTACCTTCCGGCTTCGTCATCGCCGTACGCACCCGATGGCGTC
>JBQCJQ010000173.1:0-4811 GCA_051952615.1 Humibacter sp. | reverse complement strand
TAGCCCGCGTAGTCGATCGACTCGACGTCCTGCGAGGCGCGCCACACCGGGTTGGCGTCTTCCGTTCGCATCTCCCACGAGACCTGGCCGAGGTCGTCGTTGTGCATGACCAACACGACGAACTGCTTGTTCGTGAACCTGCCGAGGTACTTCTTCAATGTGATCAGCTCGTTCATGCCGAGCATCTGGAACGCCCCGTCTCCGATGGTGCAGATCACCGGCCGGTCGGGAAACGCGAACTTCGCCGCCGTGGCGTAGGGCATGGCGGCGAGCATGGTCGCGAGCCTGCCGGAGAGGTCGCCGCGCATGCCGCGCCGGAAGCGCAGGTGGTGCGCGTACCAGTCGGCCGTCGTGCCGGCATCCGCCGTGACGATCACGTCGTCGGGAAGCCGCTTGTTGAGCTCGTGGAAGAAGCGGCGCGGGTTGGCGCCGTCGTCGTACGAGGCCATCGCCTGTGCTTCCTCCTCGCGCTCCCACCCGCGCATCTGGTCGGCGATGTCGCGCTGCCACGAGAGGTCGTCCTTGGGCGTCAGCATCGGGATGAGCGCATGCAGCGTCGCCTTCACGTCGCCCCAGAGGTTCACCTCGGTCGGGTACCGCACGCCCAGCTGCTCAGGCTTGAGATCGATCTGGATGCCCCGCGCCGAGCCCGTCTCCGGGAGGAACTCCCCGTACGGGTAGTTCGTGCCGAGCATGAGCAGGGTGTCGCAGTCGTGGATCTGGTGCAGGCTCGGCAGCGATCCGAGCAGCCCGACCTGTTGCGTGTGGTGCGGCACGTCGCCAGGGATGACATCCTTTCCGCGCAGCGCGGTGATGATGCCTGCGCCGGTCAGCTCAGCCGCCCTCAGCACCTCGTCCGTCGCGCCCTGGGCGCCTGCGCCTACCAGGAACGTGACCCGCTCGCCGGCGTTGAGGATCTCGGCCGCCTTGCGCAGCTCCTCGTATGGAGGGGCGATGGCCGAGGATGCCGGAACCCGGCTCGCCCGGGATACCCAGTGCGCGACCGGAGGCGTCACCGCCTTCATGCCCTGCACGTCGTGCGGAAGCACGACCACGGCCGGCTCCAGTCTCGCCATCGCGGTGCGGAACGCGGTGTCGACGACGGCCTCGACCTGCGCGGGACTCACCACGGTCTGCACGTAGCAGGCGACATCCTGGAACACCCGCTCCAGGTTGCTCTCCTGCTGCGTGAACGTGCCGAGCGAGTCCAGCCCCTGCTGACCGACGAACGCGACGACCGGCTGATTGTCCATCTTCGCGTCGTACAGCCCGTTGAGCAGGTGGAAGCCGCCGGGACTCGACGTGGCGACGCAGACGCCGACCCCGCCGGTGAACTTGGCGTGCGCCGTCGCCATCAGGGCGCAGATCTCCTCGTGCGTCGGCCTGATGTACTCGATTCCCTCGCCGTCGCGATCGGCCTTTCCGAGAGCGCCGTCGAACGCTCCGATCCCGTCGCCGGGGAACCCGAAGACGCGGGTGACGCCCCAGTCCTTCAGTCGCTCGATGATGATGTCGCTGACCGTCTCAGCCATCTTGTTCCTCCTTCGTGTGACTAGCTCCGGTTGGCGTTCATCCGGTCGGCGGCACGTGCGGCGATCGCCATGATCGTGAGCGCCGGGTTCGCGCTGCCCTGGGTGGGCAGCACGCTGCCGTCGGTGATGTAGAGGTTGGGCACGGCGAACGTGCGGCAGTCGGCATCCACCACGCCGTGCTGCTCGTCCTCGCCCATGCGAGCGCCGCCGACCAGGTGGGCGTAGCGCTTGATGGTGATCGCCTCGTCGGCCCCCGCGGCGTACAGGATGCGCTCCATGACCTTCTGCGCGGCATCCAGCAACTGCCTGTCGTTGTCGCACTGGCTGTAGGCGACGTGCGCGATGGGCATGCCGTGCCGGTCCTCCTCGTCGGCAAGGGTCACGCGGTTGTCGGGCAGCGGCAGAAACTCGCACAGGGCGCCCAGGCATGCCCAGTGCACGTAGTCGCTCATGTAGTTGCGGAACTCGTCGCCCCAGTACCCCTGCGCCATGACGTGCTCGGCCCAGGTGATCGGCAAAGGCGAGATCGTCTGGATCGAGAAGCCGCGCTTGTACGGCTTCGTCGGGTCGGTCTCGTAATACTCCTCGGTGCTCACCTCGGGCGGCGGCGCCTTGTACATGCGGATCTCCTCGTCGAACCGCCCTGCGGTCTGCGGCGCGCCCTGCACCATGAGGTAGCGGCCGACGAGGTCGAAGTCGTTGCAGAGCCCGTCCGGGAATCGAGCGGAGGCGGAGTTGAGCAGCAGACGCGGAGTCTCAATCGAGTAACCGGCGACGACCACCACCTTCGCCCGCTGGAACCGCTCACGTCCGTCGCGCACGTATCGCACACCCGTCGCCCTGCCGTTGACGACATCGACCTCGATCCCGGTCACCATGCAGTCCGGCCGAACCTCTGCGCCATGCTCCAGCGCATCGGGAATGTGCGTGATGAGCGGGGATGCCTTCGCGTTCACCTTGCAGCCCTGAAGGCAGAACCCGCGATAGATGCAGTGCGGCCGGTTGCCGAATCGTCCGTTCGAGATCGCGACGGGGCCGACCTTGACGGGGATGCCCGCCTCGTGCGCTCCCCGCAGGAAGACCTCGCCGTTGCCGCCGACCGGGTGCGGGCGATGCGGGTAGCCGTGCGGGTCGCCCCACGGCCAGTGCTCGCCCGCGACCGGCAGCTCCGCCTCCAGCTGCTCGTAGTACGGCCGCAGGTCGGCGTACGACATCGGCCAGTCGGCACCGACGCCGTCGGCCGACCAGGTGTGGAAGTCACTGGGGTGGAACCTCGGCGTGTAGCCGGCGTAGTGCACCATCGAGCCGCCGACGCCTCGTCCGGAGTTGTTCGAGCCCAGCGGAACCGGGTCGTTCCCGCCGATCTCGCGCGGCTCCGTCCAGTACAGCTGGTGCGATGCCGCCTCGTCGCTGACCCAGTCGTCCTCAGGGTCCCAGAACGGGCCGGCCTCGAGGGCAGCCACGCGCCACCCGTATCGCGCCAGGCGTTGCAGCATGGTCGCACCACCCGCGCCGCAGCCCACGATGACGGCGTCGAGCTCGTCGGAGTCGTCGAAGTGGCGCATCCGCACGCGAAGGCGGTCGTCGACCGCACCACGCGGAGTCAGCAGCCACGCGGACTCGTTGCGTTCCCGCACCGTCACTGGCGCTTCTTCCGTTCCGGACCGGGCCGGCGCAGCGGGTCGTCGGTGGGACGCACATCGCGAACCTCGAACGGCTCCCGCTTGTCGACGCCGAGCGCCTTGTAGCCGCGGGGGTAGGCGGGACCGGGGAATCCGATCTCGTTCCACACGGCCGGATGCGAGTAGAACGCCGTCGCGGCGTACCGGGTCCACAGGCTCCAGACCTGCGCAGGGGGCAGACCGTGCCACCGATCCTCCTCGCACGACCGCACAGCCTCGACGAGCTCGCACTGATCGTCGATCGTGCACACGGCGAAGTCCCGGCCGAAGCGCTCGTGAGCGTCCTTGTTCAGGGCGTCGAGCGACGCGCGCCAGGCGTCGGAGTCCTTCGGCATGGTGTCGTAGTGCCAGCCATCCGTCTGGTTCTCGGCGAGGCGGGTGTCGACCATGCGTGCCAGGTCGACAGTCTCGTCGCCCGGTTCTGCACGGTGGCCGACGATCCGGTCGAGCAAGCACTTCGCCGTGGCCTCCTCCAGCTGCGTGAAGAAGCGCACGGCAGGCTGCCCGTGCAGCCGTGCGTGCAGCGCGGAGCGGGTCGCGGTGTCCCAGTGCTTCTCCTGCGCCATGACGTCGAGGCCCGGATAGCGGCCGCCGCCGTTCTCCTCGGCGAGCGGAAGTGTCGTGCTGGGAGCGCTCGTGCGCCGGCGCCGACTCATCGCTCTCTCCGCAGCACGGCGGCGAGCAGGCCCATGCCGCCGACGAGCGTGACGAGCAGCGGAGCCATCATCGGAGGACCCGTCTCCACGTTGTAGCGGAAGTTGCGCCATCCACCCGGCTTCTGATGCACGCCGCGAGCGTGCAGCCACACTCCCTGGAGACCGTTCGCAAGGATGATCACCGACGCGATCGGCAGCGCGGTCTTGGCGAGTCGCTCGCTGGCGAAACCCGCGACGCCCGCAGCCACGCCGATCGGCCCTGTGATGATCGGCGACCACATCCACTTGTTCCCGAAGCTGGCCTTGTCGTGTTCGAAGTAGATGTCTGCAGTGGCCACTGCGGCGCCGACAGCGGTCAGAGCCGACATGCTGCGCTCGAAGCGGCCGTGCCGCACGTCGCTCACGAGACGGTCGACGCCGCGCGTCGCTGCGGCTGCCGGATGGGGACGATTCGTCAGATGAGGCACGTGCGACATTGTGAGAAGAACCGAGCCGTCGCGTCGAGTGGTTGCATCACAGGCCTAACAGTTGTAACGGGCGCCCACACTTTCGCCGGATCGCCACAACGGAAACTGCCTGCGATCACCCAGGCGACGCAACGGCCCGGAGCCACGCGATGGCTACGCCCTCCGGCGCGTGAGCCACCGGGGATTCCCGTGAGCCCTCACCCGCTGGGGTTGTCGATCGGCATGCCGTCGGGACCGGTCCCCCGCATCGGGTCCACGCTTCCGTAGTCGGGGCGCGGCGGCTGGGGTCGCTGAACGTCCGACTCGCCGCCCTCCCTGCCGCCGTAGGGCCGGCCATGGTCCGCGAACTCGTCGCGCTGGAACACCAGGGTCCATGGGCCGATCGTGAATCGGGCGCCCGTGCGCAGCACCAGACCGGGCTCGTCGCTCAGCGGTCTCAGCGGCATCGGCTCGGTCGTCGACTCCCCGGGTCCG
>JBQCJQ010000172.1:0-3678 GCA_051952615.1 Humibacter sp. | reverse complement strand
CACGCCGGTGGTTCCGTCGATCTCGGTGTCGACCGTGACGTCGTCGAGGTACGACCGAGCCGTCGTCGCGAGCCACACCGACCGATGGATGCCCGCGTAGTTGAAGAAGTCGTGCCAATACTTCTGGCGCTTGCCGCGCTCGGTGTCGAGCACGACGCCCGGCGGGATCGTCTGGAACGAGAGCGTGTTGTCGACCTCGACCGTGATGCGCACGGACGATCCGACCGCAGCCTGCTCACTGAGGTCGACCTCGAACGGGGTGTAGCCGCCGACGTGAGACCCGATCTGAACCCCGTCGGCCCAGACGGTGGCGCGGTGCGTGACGGACTCGAAGTAGAGGATGACCCGCCTGCCCGCCCAGCCGCGCGGTATCCACACGACCGTCTCGTACCAGACCGAGCCGACGTGCATCCGCGTCCGGGCGTCGACGACGATGTCGTTGTAGCTGGCCGGGACGGCCATCTGCCGGGCATCCTGAAGCGGCTCATCCGCCCAGCGCTCCTGGCGCCCGACGGACTCGCGGTCGACGCGGAACGACCAGAGCCCGTTCAGGAGCTTGCGCTCCCTGACTTCGTTGTCTTGCGGCCGCAACATCGGGGCCTCCCTTCTCTCTAGCGCGCGTTCTCGTCCGATGAGCGCGGCACGTGCCGCAGAACGACCTCGCACCGGTAGTGCTGCGAGGCGGTCATGTCGCCGCGGAACCAGAGCAGGGCAACCAGGCCGGGGTCGCCGGGCGCCACGATCGGACGCAGGTTGTCGACCTCGGAGTTCTCGGTCACGGCGGTCCACGACCAGGTCGCTCCGCCGTCGGCCGTCCGTCCCGCGTAGATCTCGTGGTGAGGCGTCTTCTCATCAGTGCGCGGGTCGAAGGGCGTCGAGACGTAGACGGAGTCGACGTCGTAGGGGTCGATGGCGGCGAGGCCCGTGTAGTCCTGCTCGTGCGGCAGCAGACCGGCGCCCGCCTTGCCCAGCGGACGCAGTACCCAGTCGTTCCCCTGCTCCTTGCGCGCGTAGACGAAGCGGTGGTCGAGCACCGGGCGAAGTCGCGCGAACTCCTCCTCGGGTGTCGCGGGGAAGTCGTTCCCGCGGGCCGTCAGCGTTGCGACGATCGTGCCGTCATTCCCCCGCCGGATATCGGAGGTCCACGCGTGCGTGAGCGTCGCACCGCCGAGCACCGTTCCCGCGGGAAGCACGGTCGTCAGCTCGACCTGGGAGGGGGCATCCAGCGTCGGGTCGAAGGCGTGCGAGTGCACGATCGAGTCATCGGACCGGCGCAGGTCGCTCCCGGCAAGGTAGCCGTGATAGATCGAGTTGTCGTAGTCGCGGGGATGGTGATCGGTCGTGACGAAATCGATCCGACCGGGCGACGACTCGTAGCGGGTGTAGCCGTTGACGTAGCCGACCTTCGGCCGGGTGAAGAGCTTGCCGGCGTAGGTCCACGAGTCGCCGTCATCGTCGGAGACCAGGATGCACGGGTCGTCGTTGACCGCCCGTGTGAAGCAATACAGCCGGCCATCCAGCTCGTGCAGGTTGCAGTACGTCGCCCCGCGCCCCTCGGTGAACGGACTCCAATCGAAGGTCAGCTCCGGCCCCCAGACGGTCGGATCGCCCGGTTCGCTGATGCGCCACCGCATCAGATCGTCGGTCTTGTGCTTCGAGTACGCGGCGAGCCAGCGCCCGTCCTTGCGACGCCAGAGCGCCGGCACGTCGTGGTCGTCGACCTCGAGCGCCTCGTGCAGCACGACGACCGTGGAGGTGCCGGACGCGAGGTCGACGACGGTGAGCTCGACGTTGCCGGATCGGCTCTCGCCCCCTGCGCCCTCCGCCGCGGCCATCGAGCCGACCACGAGCGTCTGCGTCGCGGGGTCGACGAGTGCCCGCTCATCCTGGAACCAGCACCAGGCTCCGTTGTCGTTGATGACGTACTCGGTCATGGAGTCCTATTCCTCTTGCGTTCCTCTCGCGCGCGAACACGAGGCCGTCCGCCTGACCTTCACCAGGCGGACGGCCCCGAGGCGTTCCTAGGAATTGCTGGCGGCGCCCAGCAGGCCCTGCACCTCGGTCTTGAACGCCGTAGCGGCGGCCGAGGGGGTGGCACGTCCGAAGATCACGTCTTCGGTGTGGCGCTGCGCGGTGGATGCCACCTGGCTGGTGCCCTTCGGCGGCACCGGCGGCACCCACTTGATCTCGCTCTTGATCTTCGCGAGGTAGTCGACGGCGTTCTGGTCGTACTGCGACAACAGCGGCTTGATCGCGGAGACCACCGCGGAGCCCACCGGCACACCACGCTCGGTGAGCTGGATCTTGTTGGCCGGGATGTTGTTGAGGAAGTAGTTGATCAAGGCACCGGCCTGCGCGGGATACTTCGTCTGCGACCCGATCGACCAGTACATCGACGGCTTGTAGTACAGGCCGTTCTTGTCGGCCGAGCCGGCAACGCTCGGCGGGCGAAGCAGCACGCAGTCCCCGCCGTTGGCCTGCTGGAACGCGGTGATCTGGGTGTTCCAGAGCCAGCCGAGCGCCGTCTTGTTCGTGCCGAACATCGTCTGCTGCACGGAGGCGACGATGTCGTTGGTGTACTGGTCGGGAGTCGGGCTGCCCCCTGACTTGAACAGTTTCTGCACCATCGTGAACCAGCTCGCCACGGCATCGGTGGTGAAGCCGAGCTTGCCCTTGCCGGTGTAGAGCTGCTGGCCGTGCTGGTGCAGCCAGATCTGCAGGTCCATGTCCCCGCCGAACCAGTTGGTTCCGACGAAAGCGCCGCCGGAGGCGCTGGACAGCTGCTTGCTGAGGGCGAGGTAGTCGTTCCACGTCCAGGTCTTGTCGTCGGGAACGTCAACGCCGGCCTTCTCGAACAGCGTCTTGTTGGCGCAGATGCTGTACGCGGTCTCACCGATCGGGATGCCGTAGAGCTTGCCGTTCAGCGTTCCGTCCGCGAGGGAGGACTTGACCTGCGTGGTGTCGATGGAGCCGACCGTCGACAGGTCGAGCAGCGCGCCGCGGCCGCCGTACTCGGAGATGTACGCCTGGTCCATCTGGATGACGTCGGGCTCGGTCTGTCCGGCGACCTGCGTCGAGAGCTTGGTCCAGTACGTCGCCCACTGGCCCGGCTGCTGGTTCACCGTGATCGCGGAGTGCGCCTTGGTGTAGTCGCCCACCATCTTCGCGGTGTTGGTCGACCGCACGGGGTTGGTCCACCACGAGAAGTTCAGTGTCGCCTTCTTGAACGCGTCGCCTGCTGCCACCGTCGAAGCAGTGCCGCCGGACGGAGTTGCGGAGGTCCCACACCCTGCGAGCAGGAATGTGGTCCCGATGCCTGTCAGGGCGAGAGCGCCGAATTGGCGCCGGGAGATCTGCTGTGACATGTGGCCTCCTTGCCATGGTGTGCGGTCCGCGGGAAAGCGCTTCCCGCTTCGTCGTGACACGGTAACACAGAAAGTGATCGTTCACTAGTAGCGGCGACTTTTCAGGTTGGAATGGTCCGCAAGTGTGCGCCAGGCACTCGCGCGGCACTCCGCACCGCGAGACCGCACGCCCACGCCATGTGCACGGGGTTCACCCGCTGGGATGGCGTGGAGATGCAGTCTCGCGGAGAAGGCAGGGCCACCGCCACCGCGGGTCAGCCGAGGAGTTCCCACGGGCCGTCGGGCGTGGTGGGCACCTGGTTGCGGGTCCACC
>JBQCJQ010000171.1:0-2811 GCA_051952615.1 Humibacter sp. | reverse complement strand
TCCGGCGGTGACGATGACGATAGTGAGGATGTCGTCGTGGATGCGATAGAGCACGCGGTAGTCGCCCGTGCGTACTCGCCATTCCGGTCGTGCGGTCAGCTTCTTCGCCGCCGGCGGACGAGGCTCTTCGGCCAGGAGCTCGACAACAGCCTGTACGCGACGCTTCGCCTCCGGAGGCAACTTCCGGATCGCGCGGACTGCTGACGGAAGAATCTCGATTCGGTACGTCACAGGCCGAGCTCGCGCTTGACATCCTCCCAGGGCACCGGCGTCTCACCGAGTCGCTCGGTCTCCACCCATGCCTCATCCACTGCGCGGATGTCTGCCAGCTCCTCAGCATCCTCGAGCAGCTGCGAGAGCGTCTCCGCATCGACCACCGCGGCCACACGCCGGTTACGACGCATCAGGTACACCGGCTCCCGCCGCGCGTCGTCGACAACAGCGGCAAGGTGATCCCGAGCATCCGTGATGGCAATCTGACTCATGCGTCCATAGTACCTCGAAACGTACAGAACGTACGGGACGTACGTAGTAACCGATAAGCGAGCCCGGACGGTATTCGCAGACGCTCACCCAGAGACGACAATGGCCGGATGACGAGAAGCTCTCATCGGCACCTCCACATCATGAGCGGGCATCTGACCGGTCGGAAGCGAAACTCGACGGCAGACACCGGCTGCGGCCTCACGCTGATGTGGACGGCGTCTTCGACGCCCACCGGCGGAAGGCACTGGGAAATCCAAGCCTGGTCACTGGACTCCACGCCGAGCCCTGCAGCAACGCCGGCCGAATGACAACGGCCCCCAACGTGATACCTAGGAACGCCTAGCGGCGGGTGCGTTACCCGGAACGTCCCAGGACGACGCCCTCGAGCCTGGGACGGTGCGCTCAGCTGCGCCGTCCGCGACGCTTACGGGCGACAAGCATGATCAGCACGCCCCCGCCGAGGTGGATCAGGCCACCTACGACCGGCAGCATGCTGATCGTGCTGCCGGTGCGGGCCAGGTCAGCCATGCCGCCGATCACTGTAACGATGGCCGCCGGGTCAGCGGGGCCGGTCAGTGTGACGGAGTCCTTCACGGATGGGGCACGGTCGCTCGATGCGGTCGCGTTGTTGGTGAGGGTGCGTGCCTGGGCGTCGGCCGCGGTCAGCTGGTACGTTGCCGTGGCAGTCGCTGTCTCCCCCGGTGCGAGCACGCCGGGCTTCTGCGGGTCCGGCCACGTGTACGTGAGCGCGGAGAGCCCGTCCATGGGGTCGGTGATCGTGACGCCGTGCAGCGTGACGTTGCCGGTGTTGCCGACGGTGAAGCCGTAGGTGACGGGCATCCCGGCCTTCCACACGCCGTCCCCGATCGACCCGGTCTTGTGGAAGGCGAGCTTCGCGTCGGAGGGAAGGATGTTCACCACTGCTGTGCTCTTGTCGGTGGCGGTCTGCCCGCTCTGCGCGGTGCCGGTCGTTGTCGCGGTGTTGCTGATCATGCCGGCGTCCACGTCGGACTGTTGCGCGGCATAGGTCGCGGTCGCAGTGACCTTCTGTCCCGGCAGGAGGGTCCCCGGGTTGGTCGGGTCCGGCCAGGTGCCGAAGGTGATCGATCCGGGGGCCAGCATCGGGTCATCGATGGTGACCCCGTGCAGGGTCATGGGTCCGTCGTTCGTGACGGTGAACGTGTAGTCGACCGGGTCCCCGGCGTTCGTGACTGTGCTCGACGTCTGCTTCACGATGTGGATCGACGGCGCAGACGGCAGCGGCACGTCGGCCGTGTCGTCGCTGTGGACGACATTCGTCATCGGATCGACGCCCGTGGCAGTAGCGCTGTTGGATACCGAACCGTAGTCCACGTCGGCCTGAGTGACCGGGTAGGTAGCGGTCGCCGTCACCGACTGTCCCGGTGCCAGCTGACGATCGATGCCGCTCGGCCATGCGCCGAACGAGATGTTGGACATCCCTGGCAGTTGGTCTGTGATCCCGACCGTGGTCAGAGTCACGTCTCCGGTGTTCGTGATCAGGAACGTGTAGTCCACGAGGTCGTTCGCCTTCGCAACGGCACCCCCGGTGAACGTGGCCGTCTTCACCAGCTTGATGCTCGACGACTGCGTCACCGGGATGGACTTATCCGACTTCGGCGAGACGACGATCGTCGGGTTCGGGTTCAGGATCGTCACCGGCGGAATCCCCGATGCCACCGCGCTGTCATCCACGTGGCCGTGGTCGACATCGGCCTGCGTTGTCGTGTACGTCGCCGTGCAGGTCATCGACTCACCGGCCGCGAGCGTTGCCTTGGGGCAGGTCGGGTCGGTCAGGTCGGACTGTTTCGAAGGTGAGGCGACCATGTCGGCCACGCCCACGCCGCCGAGGGTGACATTCCCGGTGTTCGTGACGACGAATGTATACGGGATCTGCTGACTGGCCTGTGTGACGAGCTTCGTCGTGGAGTCCTTCACAACGGCGATCGCCGGCGTCTGGGCCGCCGTCACCACTGCGGTCGCTTCCTTCGAAACGGTGGGCGTGGTCGTACCTGGCGGGGTGCCGTGCGCGGTCGCCTTGTCGGTGATCGTCCCGTAGTCGGTATCAGCCTGCTGTACCGTGTAGACCCCGGTGAACGTCGCGGACTGCCCTGGCGCAAGCGTCGTCGTCGCCCCCGAGCAGGATCCTGCCGGCGACGTCAGAATCGTGCAGGAGATCGCGCCCATGTCCTTGTTCAGGGCTGGGGCGACCTGGGCGTCGGCAATGCCGACCCCGGTCAACGTGACGTTGCCGGTGTTCGTGGCGACGAACGTGTACGTCACAGGTTGCCCCACCGCTGTCACCGT
>JBQCJQ010000170.1:0-3760 GCA_051952615.1 Humibacter sp. | reverse complement strand
GCGGGGCGAGCTACGGTGCCGGGGGTGCGGGGTGGGTGCGGGGTGGGTGCGGGGGATGACCCCCTGCGTCAGGCCCTCGTCACAGCCAGCTCGACGACCGACCAGGACAGCGCAGGGAGTGAGAGCCGCAGGGTGCCGCCGTCGACGACAGCGCCCTCGAGCGGGGTGAGACCGACGCGGGCCTGGTTCTGCTCGTTGTTGGTGCTGAACCGGTCGCCGCCCTCGGGAACCTCGAGCACCTCGGCCCTGGTGATGCGTGATCCGTCGAAGCCGCGCAGGCTCACCTCGACATCGGCCGCTTCGTCCAGTCCACGGTTGGCGAAGAAGAACGCGATGCGGCCGGACTCCTCGTCCCAGGTGGCGCTGGCGTCCACCAGGTCGGCGTCGCCGAACTTCGGCGTCTCATAGCGGTCGCTCGTGACGGACAACCGGAGGATCTCGCCGCGGGCGAGCTCGGACATGCGGGCGAACGGCCAGAAGATGGACTGTCGCCAGGCGGGGCCGCCCTCTTCGCTGCGGATCGGCGCGATGACGTTCACGAGCTGGGCCTGGTTGGCGATGGCGACACGGTCGCCGTGGCGCAGGAGAGAGTTCAGCAGCGTGCCGACCACGACGGCGTCGGTCACGTTGTACTCGTCCTCGATGATGCGCGGGTGCTCGCGCCACTCTCCCTTGGCCTCGATCGCAGCTGGGATGTCGTCGCCCTCGCGCGCCGTCTGATACCAGACGTTCCACTCGTCGAACGAGAGATTGATGTGCTTGGAGTGCTTGCCGCGGGCGCGCACGGCGTCGGCGGTGGCGATGACGCCCTCGATGAAGAGGTCCATGTCGACGCCGGACGCGAGGAAGCTCGCAGCGTCGCCGTTCTTCTCCTCGTAGTACGCGTGCAGCGAGACGTAGTCGACGACGTCGTAGGTGTGGCCGAGCACGGTCTGCTCCCAGGCGCCGAACGTGGGCATTCCGCGGTTGGAGCTGCCGCTGGCGACCAGCTCGATCGACGGGTCGACCAGACGCATCGCCTTGCCGGCCTCCTGTGCGAGACGGCCGTACTCGTCGGCGGTCTTGTGGCCGATCTGCCACGGGCCGTCCATCTCGTTGCCGAGGCACCACAGCTTGATGTCGAACGGCTCGGCGGAGCCGTTCTTCTTGCGGAGGTCGCTCAGGTACGTGCCGCCCGGGTGGTTCGCGTACTCGACCAGCTCACGGGCCGCCTCCACGCCACGCGTGCCGAGGTTGATCGCCTCCATGATCTCGACGTTCGCCTTCTTCGCCCAGCCCGCGAACTCGTGCAACCCGAAGGCGTTCGTCTCGACGGTGTGCCAGGCGCCGTCGAGACGACGGGGACGCGACTCCACGGGCCCGACGCCGTCTTCCCAGTTGTACCCGGACACGAAGTTGCCGCCGGGGTAGCGCACGACGCTCACCCCGAGCTCCTTCACGAGCTCGAGCACGTCGAGGCGGTATCCGCTCTCGTCCGCCTTCGGATGTCCCGGCTCGTAGATGCCCGAATACACGCAACGGCCCATGTGCTCGACGAAGTTGCCGAACAGCCGCCGAGGCACGGGGCCGACGGTGAAGTCGCGGTCGACGGTGATGGTGGCGCGGGTCATGTAACTCCTTTGTCAGTGATGCGGCGTCGGTGGGATTCGGGCAGACGCGGCCCGACCGAGACCAAACTACATCGTTAGAACGGCGGGTGTCGAACGACCGACTCGATCGACCCAAGGTGGACCCGTCGTGGTGACCTGAAGCCAATTCGGGGGCTCTCCGACCTCAGCATCCTTGATCTGCTGCGTTCGTGAACAGGCGAAGCACGAAAATGCAACCAAGAAAATGGGGCTTGCCCCTAGTACGGGGGGTGCTACGGTTGCCACGTTGAAATGCGTTCGGGCGCTCTCAATGGCTCGCAACGCTGCGGCACCGTCACGACAAGGAGGTCG
This sequence comes from Humibacter sp., assembly GCA_051952615.1. Classification (GTDB taxonomy): domain Bacteria; phylum Actinomycetota; class Actinomycetes; order Actinomycetales; family Microbacteriaceae; genus Humibacter. Next base: position 1,820 of record JBQCJQ010000170.1, on the reverse strand, counting down.
AACGCGACATGGTGACGAGCAACAGATCGCTCTCGCGGCGGGGGTTTCTCGCGGCTGGTCTCGGTGCAGCCGCGGTTCCGCTGCTGGCGGGGTGCTCGAGCAGCCTGGGGACGACAGTGGCCTCGGGGCTCTTCGGAACAAGGCTGCCGACGGAGACCCTGGTCTACTGGAACCTCTTCGGCGGAGGCGACGGCACCCGCATGGAGGCGATGGAGGCCGGCTATCGCAAGCAGTACGGACCGAACTCGCTGCAAGCGACGACGTTCGCGTGGGGCAATCCGTACTACACGAAGGTGACCCTGGCCACCGTCGGCAACAAGCCCCCGGACGTGGCCGTCTCGCACCTGACCCGCGCGAAGCCACTCTGGAGCGGTGGACTTCTCGAGCCGATCACCGCGGATGATCTCGCCCTCGTCGGCCTGAGTGCTTCGGACTTCTCCAAGCGGCCGTGGGACGCACAGCGCACGGACGGCCAGAACATCGCCGTTCCGCTCGACACGCATCCGATCGTCATGTTCTTCAACGCGGACGTCTGCAAGAAGGCCGGCCTCGTCGATTCGAGCGGGAAGCTCGTGAACCTCGACAGCATGGACAAGTTCGAGGCGGCGCTCGCCGCGATCAGCAAGGTCACCGGCGGCGCTGCCCTGACCATCGCGAACGTCGGCGGGGAGACCGCAACGCCGTGGCGCGTGTTCTGGACCTTCTACAACCAGCACAAGGGCGTTCCCCCGTTCCTCTCCGACAACGGGGCCAAGCTGACGGTCGACGCGGATGTCTGGGGTGAGGTGAACGATCGACTCCAGTCGTGGGTGAAGAAGGGCTGGGTCAACCAGGCGCTCGACTACGCGACGGCGGAGTCGTACATGTTCACCGGAAAGGCCGGGCTGTACCTCGAGGGTGAATGGGAGATCACGACGGCGCAGTCCATCAAGGGGCTGAAGTTCGGCATGGTTCCGCTTCCCATGCTCTACGACGTGCCGGCCACCCAGGCCGACTCGCACACCTTCGTGCTCCCTCGTAAGAACCGAACCGACGAGCAGCGCAAGCAGGCGATGCTCTTCATCAAGTCGATGCTCGACCAGAGCCTCACCTGGGCGAAGGGCGGCCACATCCCCGCCTTTCTGCCCGTCGCCGACAGCGCGGAGTACAAGGCGCTCTCCCCGCAGTCCGACTACGCGTCGGCCGCCGAGCACGCGGTGTACGACGATCCGGCCTGGTACGGCGGCTCGGGTTCGACCTTCGAGGGCATTGTCGGCGCCCAACTCGGGCTCATCCAGCAACTCGCGATCTCTCCCCAGGCGGCCTTGCAGACCGTCAGGGACCAACTTCGGGTGTACCTGAACACCCCGAGCCCGCTTTGACCCACGAATCTCGACCGGAGGTAACAACGACGTGACCACCGCATCCGTCACTCAGGTGCGACCAAGCACCACCCGAGGGCTCTCCGCCACGTACACGAAGTCGCCGCTGCACCGCAGGGACGGCCGGAGCGCCTGGCTGTTCATCGCCCCGTTCGCCATCTTCTACCTGGCGTTCCTGCTCGGACCGACCATCTACATGCTCGTGATGAGCTTCTTCAACACGTCCATGGTGCACAGCGGCCTCGGCTCGTTCGCCGGCTTCGCGAACTACGCGGAGATGCTCAGCCGCCCGGACTTCTGGAGCTCGCTGTGGCACACGCTGCAGTTCACGCTCTACACGACGCCGCCTTTGGTCATCCTGGCGTTCGTCTTCGCCGTTCTGACCAACAGGATGAACAGGGGTCAGTGGTTCTTCAGGCTGGCGTTCTTCTTGCCGTTCATCCTGCCGTCGGCGACGAT
>JBQCJQ010000169.1:0-10930 GCA_051952615.1 Humibacter sp. | reverse complement strand
GTCCACCGCTCGCCCGTGCCGGTCACCCAGTCGTGCACGTGGTCGATCGCGGCGCTGGCAGCGGATGCCGCACTCGACGCCCCTCGCACCTCGATGATCTGCGCACCTCGGCGTGCCACCCTCGGCACGAACACCCCATCGAGCCATTCGGTGTCGACCAGCTCGAGGATCGGACGGCCGTCGGCCGTGGCGTGCGACACATCGGGATACTGCGTCGCCGAGTGGTTGCCCCAGACGACCACGCCATCGATGGCGTCGACCGGAGCATCCAACTTCTCCGCGAGCTGTGCGACGGCGCGATTGTGGTCCAGCCGCGTCATCGCGGTGAAGCGCTCGGCCGGAACGTCGGGTGCGTGCGACGCGGCGATCAGGGCGTTCGTGTTCGCCGGGTTGCCGACGACGAGCACCCGGATGTCGGATGCCGCGTGCTCGTTGATCGCAGCGCCCTGCGGCGCGAAGATCGCAGCGTTGGCCTCCAGCAGATCCGCCCGCTCCATGCCTGCCGACCGCGGACGTGCCCCGACCAGCAGCGCGACGTTGGCGCCGTCGAAGGCGTTCGATGCGTCATCCGTCACCTCGATCGACCGCAGCAGGGGGAACGCGGAGTCGAGCAGTTCGAGTGCCGTGCCCTCCGCGGCGCGCAGGCCCTGCGGGATCTCCAGGAGGCGGAGGCGTACCGGAGTGTCGGGCCCGAGCAGCTGGCCTGAGGCGATGCGGAACAGCAGCGCGTAGCCGATCTGCCCTCCTGCTCCGGTGACGGTCACGGTGACGGGTTCGCGGGAAGCGGCGGCCATGTGGCCAGCCTACGTCTGGGGCACGCGCGGCGTCGGGTGCAGAAATCCCCGAGCACGCGAGACGGCGTACTCGGGGATCCTGGGCGCGGCTTCAGAAGAGCCGCTCGCCTGCCGAGGGGTTTTGGGGGGATATCCCCCGGCCAGGGCTTCAATCTATGGACACTACCGGGGTGAACGCTGAGATAAATCTGGCGCTGCACTGATAGAAATCTATGTGCTTACCGAGAGCGGTAAGGATGCCCGGTGAGGAGTCGCCTCGGGCCCGGCCTCACGCGGTGCGCGCGGCCGCCTTGATGGCCTTCTTGGTCTCGCGCACCCGGGCGAGCGACGCTTCGTCCACGATGTCGGCGACCGAACGGTACGACCCTTCTTCGCCGTACGCACCGGCCGCGTCGCGCCACCCGGCACCCTCGAAGCCGTACTGCTTGCCGAGCAACGCGACGAAGATCCGCGCCTTCTGATCACCGAAGCCGGGAAGAGCCTTCAGTCGCTTGAACACCTCGCGACCGTCGGGGTCGTCACGAGTCCAGATCGCGGAGGCGTCGCCGTGCCAGTCGTCGACGATCGCGCGGCACACGGCCTGAATGCGCCCCGCCATCGAGCCCGGATACCGGTGCACGGCCGGCGGTGTCGAGCAGAGCTTCGCGAAGGCATCCGGATCCGCGTCCGCGATCGCTGCGGCGCCCAGCCCGACCATGCGCTCGCGGATCTTCTCCGGTCCGCTGAACGCGGTCTCCATTGCGACCTGCTGGTCGAGCAGCATGCCGATGAGCAGGGCGAGTGGGTCGGTCGACAGCAGTGCGTCGGCGGCGTCGTCTCCGGTGATGTGCAGGGTGCCGGTCATGCGGTCCATCCTCGCACTCGCCACCGTCGTACGGGAGGCGGGATGGCCGTCCACGGGCGCCGAAGACGGCGTCGTGCACGGCGGGTTGACGATGTCGGTGGTGGGGTCTTGCATGGGGGTGACCGGCGTCGCCAGTGAAGAGCGCTGGTCGGTGGACAAAGGGAGGCATCCATGGTTCAGGCGATCTCGACCCGGCAGTTCCACGATGCGGTGCCCGGGGATGACTGGCATCGCGTGTACGGCGGCTCGACGGCCTACTTCGTGACGGGCTCGTTCGCGACGGGCCTCGAGCTCGTGAATGCGATCGGCGAGCTCGCCGAGGCCGCGAACCACCACCCCGACGTCGACCTGCGATACGGCGCCGTCGTCGTGCGCCTGCAGACGCACGAGACGCGCGGGCTCAGCGATCGCGATGTCGCGCTCGCCCTTCAGATCTCCGAGGCCGCGCGCGGGCTGGGCATCGGCACGGAGTCCCGGCAGCTGCACACCGTGCAGATCGCGATCGATGCGCTCGACATCCCGAAGGTGCTTCCGTTCTGGGAGGCTGTGTTGGCGTACGACCGCCGGGGCGACAGCGCCCTGGTCGACCCTCGCCGCCTCGGGCCCTCGGTGTGGTTTCAGCAGATGGATGTTCCGAGGCCGCAGCGCAACCGCATCCACAACGACCTCACGCTGCCTCGTGCGGAGGCGGAGGGTCGCATCGCCGCAGCGCTCGCCGCGGGCGGGACCGTTGCGAACGCTGAGTTCGCGCCGCACTGGTGGACGCTCGCCGACCCCGAGGGCAACGAGATCGACGTCGCGCCGTGGGTGGACGACACGAACCCCGAGGACACGTGACGGCGCCGGTGACGCCAGCGCGCTACTCGACCAGCGGAGCACGGTTCCGCGTGACGTCGCGTCGGTCCCTCGGCATCATGAATCCGGCGACCACGAGCCAGAGCAGGCCGGCGAAGCGGCCGATCGGCAGCAGGATGCTCGCCGGTGGCCAGATCAGTGCGAAGAACGACAGCTCCGAGATGGCCGCGATCACGAGCCCCGCCCACGCGAACCAGCGCGGGGTGAGCCGCAGGATCAGCGACGGCACGGCGGCCCCCGCGATCAGCAGGCCGATTCCGCCGACGAAACCGACGCCGCCGAGCGCGTAGGCCAGGTACGCGAACGTGTGCACGAGAGCCGGGCTCACTCCGGTGATGCTCTGGCCGAGCACCCAGGTGACCAGCCCTGATGTTCCGAGGAAGACCGAGGCTGCGATGCCGCCGTAGTAGCCGATCGCCGGACCGGGGACGCGAACGCCGAGCCGGAGCATCCGTGCGTACGTTGTCGCCGCGTAGATGCCGAGTGGCACTGACGCGCCGAACGTGAAGAACCCGCCGAGCGTGGCGGCAACCGGGTTGTGCGCGTAGTAAGCGGCGACCTCCGACGTGGTGCCCAAGGGCGAGGGCAGTGTGCCTCCCGCGATGGCTGCGCTGATCGCGATGCCCGCGAGCGTGAGCACGGTCGCAACGATGGCGAGGATGCCCGGGTTGGGTCCGTCTGGACGGCGCACCGCGTGAGTGGTGGTGGGCGATGTCATGGTCTCTCCTTCCCGGTGTCGTATTGCTTACGACACGTAATGATTACACTTCAGAATCATTCTGTCAACGCTGTATTCTTGAAAGGTGCCATCCCACCGACCAGCACGCATCGGCTTCTTGCTCAGTCAGCTCGGCGCCCACGCGTCCCGCCGCTTCGACGAACGCGTCGCCGAACTAGGCCTCACCGCGCAGCAGGCGGGAGTCCTGCGCATCCTCGGCAGACAGCCGGGCGTCAGCCAGCGCGATCTCGCCGACCGCCTCGGGCTCGTGCAGAGCCGCATGGTCGCACTCATCGACGGTCTCGAGAGCGAGGGCCTCGTGGCTCGCAGTCGCAGCGAGTCCGATCGGCGCAGCTACCGGCTCACCCTCACGGACGACGGAACGGTGAAGCTCGACGAGCTTCGGGCGGTCGCCGAAGCGCACGAGGCGGAGCTCGCCGGGCAGCTCACCGCCGGGCAGCGCGACGAGCTCTACGGTCTGCTGCGCACGCTCGCGGGATCCCTCGACGTCGACGCCGAGGTTCACGAGGGATACCGCGCCGGGCAGGAGCAGCAACCGGAGCCGGGGGTCGCGGGCCGCACGGCCCGACGCGGAGCGCACGAGCCCATGGGCTGATCCAGCGGCGAGGACCGTGCACGCCGGGGCCACGCGGAGCATGCTGGAGGCATGACCGATACAACGCCAGCAACGGATGCCACCGAACAGCCCACGGGACCGCGGATCGTCGTCGGAGTCGACGGCTCCGATCCATCACTCGACGCACTGCGGCAGGCCGCGCGATTCGCCCCGCTGCTCGGCGCGAGCATCGAGGCCGTCACCACGTGGACCTACCCCGTGATGACAGGGCCGTTCGCGATGGCCGAGGCGCCGTCGTTCGAGGACTTCGCGAAGGAGACCCTCGAGCAGGCACTGAAAGACGCCTACGGAGACGATCGCCCGCAAAACCTGTTCGCAGAGGTGCGGTTCGGCCACCCGGCGCAGGTGCTCATCGACCTCAGCGAGGGTGCCGAGATGCTCGTGCTCGGTTCGCGAGGGCGTGGCGGCTTCGCCGGCCTTCTCCTCGGCTCGGTCAGCTCCGAGTGCGCCTCGCACGCGAAGTGTCCCGTGCTGATCGTCCGCTGACACGGGTTCCGCGCCGGGGTCCGTCCGCGGGCTGAACGGCGATCGTCGCCGGGCGGTGGACACCTCCGACCGCTCGGCGACGCGAAACGCTAGGGTTCCACATATGTCGGCCCGAGTGACCATCAGAGATGTGGCACTCGCTGCCGGGGTCAGCAAAGGCGCGGCATCCAACGCCCTCAACGACCGCCCCGGCGTCTCCGAAGAGACCCGCGTGCGGGTGAAAGAGGCTGCACAACAGCTCGGATGGTCCGCGAACCGAATCGCGCGCGCACTCTCCGGCTCACGGGGCGACTCGATCGGGTGGGCGATCGTGCGCAGCGCCAAGACCCCGACCATCGACCCGTACTTCACCGAGCTGTTCTCAGGCATCGAGCTGGAGCTCGAGTCCGGCGAGCTGTCCCTCGTCGCCAAGTTCGTTGCGGACCGCGAAGCGGAGGCCGCGCTCTATCGACGATGGATGTCGGAGGGTCGGCTCGCCGGAGTGCTGGTCTCCGACATCGATGTCGACGAACCGCGCTTCGCTCTGCTCCAGGAGCTCGAGACCCCGTTCGTCGCGTTCAGGAGCACGCTCGCGAGCGAAGGCGCGATGCCCGCGGAGCTGCGGGTGACGACCGTGCCGGAGGGCTGGCCGGTGCCGACCGTGTGGTTCCCGGAGCGCGGCGCGGTCACCGCCATACTCGACCACGCCCTGAGTTTCGGGCACCGTCGCATCGCCTGGATCAGCGGCGATCCGGCGAAGGCCGCCGTGCTGCTGCGGGAACGGGCCGCCGATCGATGGGCCAGCGCCAACGGCGTCACGGTGAACACCGTCTACACCGACTACAGCCCGAGCTCCGGTGCACAGCGCGCCGTCGAGCTCGTTCGTGAGCAGGTCGCGCCGACCTTCATCGTGTTCGACAGCGACGTGATGGCGCTCGCCGGCCTGTCCGCCCTCAGTGCTGCCGGCCTGTCCGTGCCGCGGGATGTCTCGGTGGCGTCCTTCATCGACTCGACGCTCTGCGAGGTGGCCCTGCCGCCCATCACCGCGCTCGCCCACCCGGTCGTGGAGTACGGACGGGTGTTCACGCGGCGTCTCGTCCAGCTGATCGACGACGGCAAGGGCGCGGACGCCTGGCTCGACCCGCCGACGCTGGTGAGTCGCGCAAGCGTCGGCTCGGCTCCCACCGTCTAGAACTGCTCGCGCTCCAACTGCCCGCGCTGCTGCCGGGCGCGCCCTTCGATGGCACAAGACCGGTTTAGTTCTTGACTACTAAACCGGTTCTGTACTACCGTCGCAGGACATCGCCGCAAACGAAGGAGTTTGACATGCAATCCGGTGCAACCAGCAGTCTGAGCCGACGCGGCTTCCTCGCCGGCAGCGCCGCAGTGGCGGTCGGCCTCGGCCTGAGCGCGTGCAGCGCGGCCTCCAGCGGACCGAAGAGCACGGGCGGACCGATCACCTTCTGGGACATGGTGTGGGGGACGGGCACCACCTACACGGCCAAGGCGCGCAGCATCGCGAACGGGTATCAGCCGAAGGGCAGCGATCGCGGGGTGAAGTACCAGTCCATACCGTGGGCGAACTGGAACCAGACGTTCACGTCGGCTGCGGCATCCAAGACGACGCCCGCCGTGGCCTCCGGTGCGGCGTTCCTGCCGTTCTACCTGCTCGAGCAGGGCTCCGTCGTCCCTGCCGACAACCTGGTCAAGACGCTCGACAAGAACGGCACGAACGACTTCCTGCCAGGCCTGCTCCAGCAGATGAAGACCAGCAAGGGATACGCCGCGCTGCCGTGGTCGATGGACCTTCGTGTGCTGTGGGTGCGCAAATCACTGCTCGAGAAGGCAGGGGCCGACATCCCCACCGACTGGGACTCGTTCATCAAGGCGGGTGAGGCTCTGCAGAAGCAGGGGCTGGTCGGCCTCGGTCTCGCCGCGGGCACGACCACCACCGACGCGCAGCACACCGTCTCGGCGCTGATGATCAACAACGGCGGAGGCATGTTCGATGAGAACGGCAACCTCGACTGCGTGACCGATCGCAACATCGAGACCCTGGACTTTCTGAACGAGTGCGTGAAGAAGGGCATCATCGACCCCCACGCGATCGGCTATACGAACACGAACCTCGCGGATGACTGGACGTCCGGCCGCGTCGCGATGGGGTTCAACCAGACCGGGCTCGACAAGACGTTCAAGCCGGACGAGCAGTCGGACCTCGAGGTCATCGATCCGCTGAAGGGCCCGCACGGAGACACCGGAACCGTGTACTACATCAACCCGCTCATGATGTTCGACACCTCGCCGTCGCAGGAGTCGTCGGAGGCCTTCCTCGCCTGGTATCTCGACCAGATCCACCAGTACTGGACCAGCGGGGTCGAGACCGACCTGCCGGTGAAGAAGAGCATCACGAAGCTGCCGGTCATCCAGAACGACAAGAACCTCGTGAAGTCGGTCGACGTGTGGCAACCGATCGGCAAGACGATCGGGGCGCGCACCGACCACGCGTTCGCTGCGCTGAACACCGTGGACGGCGGCTCGGCCACCGCCACGTTCGTGCAGCAGATCGCACAGGGCCAGCAGTCGTCGAAGCAGATCCTCCAGACTCTGCAGTCGTCGCTCGAGTCGGTCATCAAGTAGCCCGTGGGCGTCGAATCCGAGGTGGATGCCGTACTCCGCGACGGCGCGCTGGTCACCCTTGTCGACCTGGTGGTTCCTGCCGACGACTGGCCGTCTGCGTCGCAGGCAGGGGCCGTGGAATTCCTCACCGGGATGCTCAGCGAGAGGCCGGAGTGGGCGGGGCGCATCCGCTCCCTTCTCGACGCCGAACAGCCGACAGAGCACCCCGAGTGGGAGTGGTTCGCGCAGCTGGTCAGCGGCGGCTTCTACGCGGACCCCGCCAACGGCGGCAACGCCGGTGCTGCGTCGTGGCGCATGGTGCAGTGGCGTCCGGAGCCGCTTGGCGGGTGGCCCGAGCCTGCGCCGGAGCCCGACCGACGGCACGTGCTCGCCGGTCCCGGATGGCTGCGCCCTCGGTACGACGCCATCGTGATCGGCTCGGGCGCGGGCGGTGGTGTCGCTGCTGCCGAACTCGCGAAGAGCGGGCGTGAGGTGCTGGTGGTGGAGGCCGGGTCGTGGCCTTCGACCGGCCGACTCGGCTCCGACCACCTGCGCAACCCGCGATCGGACTGGGGCCTTCCGGTGCTGAGCGGACCGGTCGATGCATCGCCGCGCGTGCTCAGCAACGAGTCGGGCGACCACCTGCTCGGGCCTTCCGATGCGGGATGGGGCAACAACGCCTTCACCGTGGGAGGGGGCACGCGCGTCTACGGCGCCCAGGCGTGGAGGTTCTCGCCGCTCGACTTCCGCATGGCGACGACGTACGGAACGCCGGAGGGGAGCGCGCTCGCCGACTGGCCGTTCGGCTACGACGAGCTCGAGCCCTACTACCAGCGCGCGGAATGGGAGATGGGAGTGAGCGGCTACGACGAAGCGAGTCCCCACGACGGCCATCGCTCGGGACCGTACCCCATGCCGCCCCTGCCGGGCGGAGTCGCCGACACCGTGCTCGGGCGGGGAGCAGTAGCGCTGGGCATCCCGACCCTGCCGCCGCCGCTCCTCATCAACTCCAGGCCGTACCTCGGCAGGGCCGCGTGCGCGCAGTGTTCCATGTGCGTCGGCTTCGCCTGCCCCGTCGGCGCCAAGAACGGCAGCCAGAACACCACTCTCGCCCAGGCGCTGGATACCGGCAGGTGCACGATGATCGTCGAGGCCTCGGCGCAGCGCTTGCTCACGGATGACCGAGGCCGGGTCGACGGAGTGCGCATCGCGGGCATCCGAGACGGCTCCGTCTGGACGGCCGAGGTGCGCGCCGACGACGTCGTGCTGGCCGCGGGAGCGATCGAATCCGCTCGCCTGCTGCTGAACAGCCCGACCGATCGCGAGCCGAACGGCATCGGGAACGACACCGACCAGGTCGGACGTCACCTGCAGGGCCACCTCTACGGCGGCGCGACCGCGATCTTCGACCGCGACGTCGTCGACCTGCTCGGCCCCGGCCCGTCGATCGCCACCACGACGTACCGGCACGGCAACCCGGGCATCGTCGGCGGCGGGATGATCGCGAACGAGTTCGTGCCGACCCCGTCGAACACCTATCGGTACCTGGTCAGCGCGGGGTTCATCCCGTCGTACGGCCCGGAGTCGAAGGCCGGGATGCGCGCGTTGGCGAACCGGATGATGCGGGTCATGGGACCCATTCAGGAGGTCACCTCGGGCTCGTCCCGGGTGCGCGTCGCCCACGAGGTGACCGACAGGTTCGGCGCCCCTGTCGCGCGTCTCAGCGGGAGCAACCACGACGAGGACTTCCGTGCCCGCGACTTTCTCACCGACCGTGCGGCGGAGTGGCTGCGGGCGTCCGGCGCCAGCGCCGTCGTGCCGCTCTCCCGGGATCGGAGCCGCTGGGCGCCGAGTTCGGGTCAGCATCAGGCCGGCACCTGTCGCATGGGGGACGACCCCGCGCGCAGCGTCGTCGACCCGGTGGGACGGGTCTGGGGGCACGACAACCTGCGGATCACGGATGCCTCGGTGCACGTGACCAACGGCGGAGTGAACCCGGTGCTCACGGTGATCGCGAACGCTTACCGCACGATGGACAAGATGCTGGCGGAGTAGTCCGTCAGGCTGCAGTGACGGCCGGCCTGCGCCCGCCGCCCAGACGGTAGAAGAAGAACGGCACGGCGGAGAGCAGGCAGCTCGCGGCCGGCACCAGCGTGATGCCGATGAACACCGCGTTCTCCATCTCGGGGGTCACCGTGACGCCGTCCTGGTATCCGGCCGCGACGATCACGAGGCCGAAGGCGAGCACCGACAGGGCCGTCATGATCTTGGAGACGAACGTCAGGGTGGCGAACGAGATGCCGTCGTTCCGCACGCCCGTTCGCTTCTCGACATCGTCGACGGCATCCGCGATCATCGTCGCCTGAACCACGAGGAACGCGCCGAGCGTGAGGCCGGTGAGGAAGATGAACACCGTGATGGCGACGATGCTGTCGTAGCCGACGAAGTACATCGCCACGTACAGCACTGCGGCGGCGAACGAGCTGCCGATCGCAACGGTGCGGCCGGTCATCCGGCGCATCAGCAGCGGGGTGGCGAACGACGCGATGACGAGGCCGGCGATGATGGCTCCGCCGATCAGCGTGAACAGGTTCTCGTCGTGGTACGCGATCACGACGAACACCGCACCGCCCGCCTGCACGATGTAGCGGCCGAAGCCCAGCACGGATCCCAGCAGCACCATGAGCAGGGCGGTGTTGCGCGCCAGCGTCGTGAAGAGCTGTCGGAAGCTCAGCCGGGTGCGCGCCGCCTTCGACTGTCGTTCGCGCCCGAAGACGAAGGCGAGCACGTACAGCGACATGCCGACGACGGCGACGAGCCCCACCGCGAGCGACCAGCCGGTGGACGTCGTGCTCGGGCCGAAGCTGAGCGCCCCTGCGAGCCACGGCATGCCGAGCGTCGCGAGCCCGAGCGAGATCGCGCCGAACGCGCGCACGTTCGAGACGACGCGATTGCGGATGGCCGGCTCGGCGAAGGCCGACCCGATGAGTCCCCACAGCGGAACGTCGCAGGCGGTGTAGGCGAGGCCCCAGAGCAGGTAGACGACGCCGAAGTAGACGAGCTGAACGCTCTCTGCGGTGTCGGGCACCGTGAAGAGCAGCGTGGTGAGCAGGGCGACGGGCGCGGCGGAGAACAGGATGTACGGCCGCAGCTTTCCCCAGCGCGTGTGCGTCATGTCGATGACGCTGCCCATCACCGGGTCGCTGACGGCGTCGAAGACCTTCGCGACCGCGATGATGCCGGTGGCGATCGCGATGCCCGACGTGCTCAGGTGGGCGAACTGCAGCAGGTAGACGAGCATGAACGTCGTCACCGTCGTGAGGATCGCGTTCTGCCCGAACCCGGCGGCCACGATGGCCGCCCGCTGCACGCGCGGCGACGGGATGCTGTCGGCGTCGCCTGCGGAGATCGTCTGCTCGGTCATGTCGTGTCCAGCAGGATCGTCTTGATCTCGAAGGGGCCGAACGAGAGCCGCTCGAGGTCGACCGGGCCGATCGGCTCCTCCATGAGGTTCGTCTCCGTGGCGGCGCCGTGAGCGAAGCCGGTGGTCAGCGAGGTCGCCGTCTCGCGACCGAGGCTCTCGTAGAGCCGCAGCACGACGCCGCGGCCGTTCTGGGCCGGCTTGATCGTCTCGATCACGATGCCGTCGTGCGAGGTGCTCGCCATGCTCTCAAGGGTGCGCTCCCCGACGGGGAGCAGCGGGTTGTTCAGGCGGTACCCGTCGCGGATGACCGGCCTGAGGTCCCCGCTCTCGAATGCCCGGAACGCGTAGGTGAACCGGTGCGTGCCCCGGTCGGCCGTCTTGTCGGGGAACGTCGGTGACCGCAGCAGGTTGATGCTGAGCAGGCCGTTCTTGGCGCGGTGCCCGTATTTCGAGTCGTTCAGAAGGGCGAACCCGCCTCCGCTGTCCTCGGTCGCGATCCACTTGTGCGCGCACGTCTCGAACTGGGCGAGCTCGCTCGGGTCGTTCTCGGTCGTCGGGCGGGCGATGTGCCCGA
>JBQCJQ010000168.1:0-2547 GCA_051952615.1 Humibacter sp. | reverse complement strand
TCCCCCGCCCTGACGACCATGCACCAGTCCGCGAACGAGCTCGGCGCCGTCATGGCGAGCACGCTGGTGAAGCGCATCGAGGGTCAGCCCGTCGAACGGGAGACCATCCTGCAGACGCGCCTCATCGTGCGGGGCTCCAGCTAGGGCATCCCCCTCCATCCCGGCGGCCCGGCACTCCCGAGCGAACCCCAACTGCGCCATTTGCGCTCTATCGCGCCAGCCGAAGTGGCGCAATAGAGCGCAGGTGGCGCTGGGTACGCGCAATCAGCCCTCACCGGCGCGTGCGCGTCTGGCAGAACCCACCGTTGGTCGACGCGCCACCGCAACTGCGTCGGGTCAGCGGAAGACGACCTCGGGCATCCGTGCGAAACGGGTTCGCATCACCGCGATCGCGTCAGGGTTGCTGTCCACCAGCACGAACCGACGGTCGAGCGCGGCGGCCACCGCGCCGGTCGTGCCGCTGCCCGCGAAGAAGTCCAGCACCCAGTCGCCAGGGCGAGAGGATGCCTGAACCATGCGCCGCACGATGCCCTCGGGCTTCTGCGTCGGGTACCCGGTCTTCTCTCGGCCCGTCGTCGCGACGATGGTGTGCCACCAGACATCCGTCGGCAGCTTCCCGCGGGACGCTTTCTCCGGAGTGACGAGCCCTGGCGCCATATAGGGCTCGCGGTCGACTGCATCCGTATCGAACTGATAGCCCTGCGGATTCTTCACGTAGACCAGGATGGTGTCGTGCTTGGCCGGCCACCGGCGCTTCGTCTTCGCACCGTAGTCGTATGCCCAGATGATCTCGTTGAGGAACGAGGCCCGTCCGAAGAGGGCGTCGAGCAGCACCTTCGCGTAGTGGGCCTCGCGGTAGTCCAGGTGCAGATACAGGGTCCCGTCGTCGGCGAGCAGCCGCCACGCCTCGACCAGGCGCGGCTCGAGGAACTCCCAGTAGTCGTCGAACCGGTCGTCGTATCGCAGCAGATCTCCCCTGATGCGCTCGTAACCGCGGCCCTGGAATCCGGCCACGGCTCCCGCCGCCTCGCTGCGCACAGCGGTCACGGTCTGGCGACGCTGGCTGCGCCCCGTGTTGAAGGGCGGGTCGAGGTAGACGACGGTGAATGCGGCATCCGGAAGGGTCGACAGCACCGAGAGGTTGTCCGCCTCGAACACGGTGTCGGGCGACTCGGGCGTCCACGGTTCGGGCATGCATCCAATTGTGCCGCCCGCCGCGGTGACCGACGTCTGCCGACACCTGTGCGTAAGGTGGCGACATGAGTGCACAGGTACGCGACGACCAGGATGCCTCCCGGTACGTCATCGAGGTCGACGGCAACAACGTCGGCGCTTCGTACTACAACAGGTATCCGGATCACATCGTCTTCACTCACACCGAGGTGGACGAGGGTCATCAGGGAGAGGGGCTCGCCTCGCAGTTGGTGCAGTCGGCGCTCGACGACGTGCGCGCCTCAGGGCTGCGCGTCGTGGCCCTCTGCCCTTACGTGCGTGCGTGGCTGCAGCGCCATCCCGACTACCAGGACCTGCAGCGCGGCGGCGACCACCAGCACTGATCGGATCACTCGCGTCAGCGCTTCGCGTCGAGCCAGGTGCGCAAGCGCGGCAGCGGCCACGTCGTGATGATGCGATCGGCGGGAACACCCGCCGCCTGCGCGCGCGCCGCCCCGAGCGTCACGAAGTCGAGGTGGCCGGGCGCATGGGCGTCGCTGTCGATGCTGAACAGACATCCGGCATCCAACGCGAGCGCGATGAGGTCGTCAGGTGGGTCCTGCCGCTCTGGCCGCGAGTTGATCTCGACAGCGACGTCGTTCTCTGCACACGCCGCGAACACCCGCTCGGCGTCGAACTCCGACTGCGGTCGCGTGCCGCGCGACCCCTGAACCAGCCGGCCGGTGCAGTGCCCGAGCACTGCGGTCGAGGGATGACGCACGGCGGCGAGCATCCGCCTCGTCATCACCGTCTTCTCCGCCCGCAGCTTCGAGTGCACGCTCGCGACGACGACGTCGAGCCGGCTGAGCACGTCAGGTGTCTGATCGAGGGTGCCGTCTTCGAGGATGTCCACCTCGATCCCCGTGAGCAGCGTCACGTCGTCGGGGTGGGCCGCGTTCCATTCCTCGATGCTGCCCAGCTGCTGCATGAGGCGCTCCGTGGTCAGCCCGTTGGCGACGGTGAGGTGCGGCGAGTGATCGGTGACGGCCTGGTACTCGCGGCCCAGCCGAGTGGCGGCATCCGCCATCGCCTCGATCGGCACGGTGCCGTCCGACCACTCCGTGTGCGAGTGCAGGTCGCCGCGCAGCGCGGACGCGAGGGTGGATGCTGGGGCATCCCGCTGCTTCTCGCGAAGGGAGACGAGGTAGTCGGGGGTCTGCCCCGCGGCAGCCTGGGTGATGACCTCGAGGGTGCGGTCGCCGATCCCTTTGGTGTGTGCGAGGCGACCGTCCTCGATGCGCTCCTGCAGCTCGGAAGCCGAGAACCCCTCGATCGCACCGGCGGCCCGGCGGAACGCCTGCACCTTGAACCTCGGTGCGAGGTCCCGCTCGAGAA
>JBQCJQ010000167.1:0-5207 GCA_051952615.1 Humibacter sp. | reverse complement strand
CGCCTGGCCCGAGTAACGCCCCGCCGCCGCGCTAAGCCTCAGCGGCCGCGTTCCGGAGAGCGGTGCGGAACCGGCGCTGATAGGCGGCCGGCGACATCTGGAGCTCGCGAGCGAACACCCGACGCAGGCTTTCGTAGCTGGGGAAGCCCGCCCGCTCTGCCGCGTCCGTGGCGGTATGGCCCTGGCTCAGGAGCGCCTTCGCGATGTCGAGTCGAACCGACTCCACATACCGCGCGGGAGTGGTTGCTAATTCCTCACGGAAAAGCCGCGTCAGGTGTCGTTGGCTGACGTTCAGCCGCGCCGCGAGCGCAGCGAGGGAGAAGTCGCCTGCCGGGTCATCCGTGATCAACTCAACAACCTGTCGCAACGCCGGCGTCTTCGGCGGGTCGACCGCCAGCGGCACCGAGAACTGCGACTGACCGCCGGCTCGCTGCAGGTACACCACCAGCATTCGCGCCACGTCGCGGGTGAGTTCGGCGCCGTGGTCCTCTTCGACCAATGCGAGGGCGAGATCGATGCCGGCGCTGACTCCTGCCGAGGTGTACGTGTTGCCGTCGCGAATGTAGATCGCATCCGGCTCGACGGTGACCTCGGGGTACCGCCTCGCCAGCTGAGAGGCCACACGCCAGTGCGTGGTGGCGCGCTTGCCATCGAGTTCACCCGCCGCGGCGAGGATGAACGCCCCCGTGCAGATCGACGCCACCCTGGTCGACCTGCCCGCGAGTTCTCGCGCGGCGGCGGAGAGCTCGGGGGAGACCGGCGTGCTCGGGTAGATGTCGCCACCCGCGATCAGCAGGGTGCCCGCCGGCTCGAAGTCCGCGACGGACATCGCAACGTCGAGCTTGATCCCGACGGAGGTGACGACGTCCTCGCCGGTGGCCGACACGAGTTCCACCTCGTACTCGGCGCCCAGGCGGTTCGCCTCGGCGAAGACTTCCGCCGGACCGGCGACATCGAGCAGCTTGACGCCGTCGAAGACCAGGATCCCGACGCGATGACGGCCGCCACGCAGCTTGCGCTCACGGATGTCCGGAATCGGGTGATTCATGACCGAACCCGAGCAGCGCAGGGCACCGGTCGAAGCGCACCGTTGAGGAAGGACGAAAAGTCCGCCGAAACACACCGCTCAGAAAGCGAAGCACCCATGCCCGAAATCATCGCAGGGATCGAGATCCCCGACACCACGATCGCGGCGGACGCCACGCGCGCGGTGGCAGAGAGCTCGAGTCCGCTGCTGTTCCACCACTCCCGCCGCGTGTTCCTGTTCGCGTCTCTGCACGCCCACACGCTCGGACTCGCGCCGGACCCGGAGCTGCTCTACGTCGCCGCGATGTTCCACGACACAGGCCTCCACACGCCGGCCACAGACGCGGTGCAGCGATTCGAGGTCGACGGCGCCGACCACGCCCAGCGCTTCCTGCTCGACCACGGCGCGAGCCGTGAAGCCACCGACCTGGTGTGGTCGGCGATCGCGCTGCACACGACGCCGGGCATCCCGGAACGCATGGCACCCGAGATCGCCCTCACCAATCTGGGTGTGCTCACCGACGCGCTCGGGGTGCGCTTCGACGACCTCGCCCCCGAGGCGATCGAGGAGATCGTCGCTGCCCACCCACGCGGCGATTTCAAGAACGGCTTCATGCGCGCCTTCCACGAGGGGCTGAAGCACCGCCCTGACACCACCTACGGCACGATCAACGCCGATGTTCTCGAGCGGTTCGTTCCCGACTTCCACCGGGCGAACATGGTCGACCGGGTGATGAACTCGCCGTGGGCAGCATGACCACCATCGACGACCGCGAATCGCGTTCCGCACAGATGAAGGCGCTCCGGGCCCATGCACGCGGCGGCCCCGAACAGCTCGTCTACGAAGTCGCCCCAGTGCCGGATGACCCCACGGGCACGGACCTCCTCGTGCGTGTCTCCGTCGCGGCGATCACCTTCGACGAGCTCAGCTGGCCCGAAACATGGGAATCCGACGGCGCGGACCGCACCCCGATCATCCCGTCGCACGAGTTCTCCGGGGTCGTGGTCGCGGTCGGACCGCAGGCAGCGGGATTCGCCGTGGGCGACGCGGTCTTCGGGCTCGTGCCGTTCGACCGGAACGGTGCGGCCGCCGAATACGTGCTTGTGCCGGCATCCTCGCTCGCCCACAGGCCCGCCAGCGTTACGGATGCCACGGCCGCAGCGGCCGTTCTTCCCGCGCTGACGGCGATGGAGGCGCTGGATGACCACCTCGGAGTCGAGCCGGGCGGTCGCCTGCTGATCCGCGGTGGCACGGGCGGGGTCGGCGCCTTCCTCGTGCAGTTCGCGCACCGCCGAGGAATCGAGGTCACCGCCACTGTGCGGTCGGCCGAAGCCGCCGAGCGCGTCCGGCGACTCGGTGCGACGACCGCTCTCGTCGGAAGCGAAACGGATAGCATCGCACCGGCCAGCTTCGATGGCGCAATCGACTCGGTAGGCGCAGGCACGCCGGAGTGGCTCTACTCGGCCGTGCGTCCGGGCGGTCGCGTGATCACCCTGCAGGAGCCTCCGTCGCAGGCCATTGCCGCGGAACACGGCGTCGACGCAGGGTTCTTCGTCGTGACCGCGGACGCCGCCGCTCTCAGCAGGCTCGCCGAGATGCTCGCCGCTGGCGAGACCGAGGTGGCGATCGCCGAGACCTACCCTTTGGCCGATGGAGCAGCGGCCTACGCCAGCAGGGTTGCTGCAACGGCGCCGGGCAAGACCCTGCTCCGAGTGCGGGAGGACTGAAGCCGCCCGCCGCCTTCGAGGTCGAGCAACGCGCGCTTTCGCGGCAGGCCGCCGCCGTATCCGGTCAGGGATCCGCCCGCGCCGATGACCCTGTGGCACGGCACGACGATCGAGATCGGATTGTGTCCGTTGGCCATCCCTACCGCGCGGGAGGCCGTCGGACGGCCGAGGGCGGCAGCGATGGAGCCGTAGCTGACCGTGTGTCCGTACGGGACTCGTGTCAGGGTCGTCCAGACGGCGAGCTGGAACGGCGTGCCCTTAGGAGCCAGTGACACGTCGAAGTCGTGCAGCTCACCCGCGAAGTAGGCGTCAAGCTGCTCGATGATCTCGCGGAACGCCTCCGCGCTGACGCGCCAGTCCTCGCCGATGGCCGGGCCGTATCGGTGGTCGGGCAGCATGTAGAGCCCGGTGAGCGAGCGACTGTCGCCGGTCAGAAGCAGCTCCCCGATGGGGGTCGGATGCACCGTGAAGACGGGAGAGCCGGGTAACTGCTCCGCGAAGACGGCCGGCTGGGGCTCATCCGGCGGCGGCATCAGCTCCTCCACCTCTGGGAGCGCGAGCTCATCCAGGGGCAACGTCGGATGGGTGACGGGAGCGGATGTCGTGGGCACGTCATCCATCCTCGTCGTGCATCCGAGCGGCGGCTGGCGGCTTTTCGACATGACCATTGCCGTGAAGGGTCATGTCGGATTTTCGCTAGGAGGCCGTCATCCGATGAGCGAGACTGTCGTGAGTGCATGAGGATTTCGAGCGCTGCGTGCGTGCCGTGCAGTCGAACGACGCCCGTTTCGACGGCTGGTTCATCACCGCGGTCGTCACGACGGGCATCTACTGCCGGCCGAGCTGCCCGGTGGTGCCGCCCAAGCCGAAGAACATGCGCTTCTATCCCAGTGCGGCCGCGGCGCAGCACGCAGGGTTCCGTGCGTGCAAACGCTGCCGGCCCGACGCGAGCCCTGGGTCGCCGGAGTGGAACATCCGCACCGATGTCGTAGCCAGGGCCATGCGGATGATCGCCGACGGCGTCATCGACCGGGAGGGCGTCCCCGGTCTCGCCGCTCGCCTCGGCTACAGCGTCAGGCAGGTCGAGAGGCAGCTGGTCGCCGAGCTCGGCGCCGGACCGTTGGCGCTCGCGCGTGCCCAGCGTGCGCAGACCGCACGGTTGCTGATCGAGTCCAGCACACTCCCGATGTCGGAGCTCGCGTTCGCCGCGGGATTCAGCAGCATCCGCACCTTCAACGACACCGTGCGCGAGGTGTTCGCCCTCAGCCCGAGCGAGCTTCGCGCGCGCGTGAAGCGTCAACCTCAGGCCGTGTCGCCGGGAACACTCAGCCTGCGACTGCCGTTCCGCGCACCCCTGGCGCCCTCGAACGTGTTCGGGCACCTCGCCGCGACCGCCGTTCCCGGTGTCGAGGAGTGGCGGGATGGCGCGTACCGCCGCACCCTCCGTCTGCCGCACGGGTCCGGCATCGTCGCCCTGCGCCCGATGCCGGACCACATCGCGTGTCAGCTCACCCTCGCGGACCTACGGGACCTCCCCGTGGCCATCAGCCGGTCTCGCTGGCTGCTCGATCTCGACGCCGACCCGGTCGCTGTCGACGAACTGCTCGCACGCGACCCCGTGCTTGCCCCGCTGATCGCCGAGAGCCCCGGGCGTCGCGTTCCTCGCACGGTCGACGGCGACGAGCTCGCCGTTCGCATCGTCCTCGGCCAGCAGGTGTCGACGGCCGCCGCTCGCACCCACGCCTCGCGACTCGTGCTGGCGCTCGGCGAGAAGATCGACGATCCCGTCGGCGGGCTGACCCACCTGTTCCCCGAACCGGATGCCCTTGCCGGCGTCGATCCGGAGACCCTGGCCATGCCGCGAACACGCCGCACCACGCTGACCACGCTCGTGGCGACTCTCGCGCGCGGTGACATCGACCTGAGCGTCGGAGCCGACTGGACTGCTGCGCGTGAGGCGCTCGCGAAGCTGCCGGGGCTCGGACCGTGGAGCATCGAGTCCATCGCGATGCGGGCCCTCGGTGACCCGGACGCGTTCCTCGCCACCGATCTCGGCATCCGTCTCGCCGCCAAAACGCTCGGTCTCCCCGAAGCCGCAGGAGCCCTCGGCCGCCGTTCCACAGCCTGGAGCCCCTGGCGGGCGTACGCGGTGCAGTACCTCTGGGCCACCGGCGACCACCCCATCAACCGGCTTCCGGACTGAGGCCGCCTATCGACTGAGCCGCCACGAGCCGCCACGAGCGTCCCGCGCTGCTCCTCCACAGCGGGCCCCCGATTCTTACACCCCACAGATCTCGCTCACGCCGCTACCGGCGCTTTCGATCCTTGAAATCCTTGAGACATCAGCGAGAAGATGAGGAGGTGTTCACCTTGACCGAAGCCCAGACCTGGACCGTGATCGGCACGCTCCTCGTCGCCGTGTTCGGCATGATGACGCTCATGTCCACCATGTT
>JBQCJQ010000166.1:0-3940 GCA_051952615.1 Humibacter sp. | reverse complement strand
AACCACCACGGCGCCCCCGCGTACACGCTCGGATAGAACCCGGCCAGTGGTGCGATCTCACGCGAGAACAGGGTCTCGTCGACCGTGAAGAGCACGAGCCGGAACGTCGGGTTCACCCCGAAGTCGCGAAGGATCGGCGTGAGCGGCACGGTGTAACCGCCGACTGCCGGCAGGTCGTGGCCGGTGTCGGGGCCGAACGCGTCGAACGTGGGGCGGTGGTGATTGCGGATGACCCCCGCGTGCAACTGCATGACGAGTCCGTCATCCGCGCTCATCTCCGCGAGACGGTAGAGCATGTTGCGCCGGTAGGCGTCGGCCTCGGCCTGCGTGATCGGCCCGAGCAGCGCCTCGCGGTGGATGCGCTCGGCGTCGCGTGACTCCAGCGGCTCGCTTCCCGCGTCGAAGACACCGGTGTCGGTCGCGGTCCCGCCGGCGGCCTTGAAGTACGCGCGGCGTGAGCGCAGGGCGTCGAGCATTCCGGCGTAGCTGCCGGTGTCGACGTTCGACGCCTCGGCGAGCGCGCTCAGCTTGCCGCGCCAGGTCGCCTCGAGCGGGTGCATGTAGCGGTCGGCGCGGAACGTGGGCACCACCCGTCCGGTGAACGTCGGGTCGTCGCGCAGGGCCAGATGTGCTGAGAGGTCGTCAGCGGGGTCGTCCGTCGTGGCGAGCACCGCGATGCGGAAGCGGTCGAAGAGCGCCCGCGGCCGGAACTCCGGCCGGGCGAGTGCGTCGGTCAGCTGGTCGTACAGAGCATCAGCGGACTGCGGCGACGGGGCGTCGGTCAGGCCGAACACCTCGGCGAACTCGCTCTCGAACCAGTAGCGGACGGGCGTGCCGAGAAAGTCGTCCCAGTGCTCGCAGAGGTGTCGCCAGGTCTCGCGGCCGGATGCCGCCGGATGCTCGCCGAGCCCCAGCTCGCCCAGGGGAACGCCGACCGCATGCAGCATCCGCGTCACGTAGTGGTCCGGCGTGATGAGCAGCTCGGCGGGGTCGCCGAACGGCTCGTCATCCAGCAGCATGCGGGCGTCGACATGACCGTGCGGCGAGTAGATCGGGGCGTCGGCCACCTCCGCGTACAGCCGGCGTGCGACGTCGCGGGTCGCCGGATCGGCGGGCAGCAGGCGGTCGGGGTGCGGGCTCAGTGCTGTCATGGTCTCAGCTCTCCTTCTGGGCGGCGGCGGTGTCTGCGGCGTTCACCGCGGCGGGTCCCGTTGACGATCGAACGGTCAGATAGGTCGGCAGCACGGTCGTCTGCCTCAGGCCGGGAGCGTCGCCGTTGTCGAGCTGCGAGAGCAGCATCGCCACGGCCAGCCGTCCCGCCTGCTCGACGGGCGCCGTGAGTGTGGTCAACGGCGGGTTGCAGAAGTCCGCGCCGAAGATGTCGTCGCAGCCGACGATGCTGAGTCGCTCGGGCACGCGGATGCCCCTGCTCGCCAGGTGCTGCAGCATGCCGATCGCCAGCAGATCGTTGAACGCGATCGCCGCGGTGGCTCCCGTGTTGAGCACGGCGTCGGCTGCGGCGGCGCCGGCGTGCTGCCGCGGCGCGAACGGACCGAGTCTGTGCATCGTCGCACCGCGAGCGGAAGCGGCCTTCACGAGGGCGCGCCAACGGCTCTCGTTCGACCACGAGGTCTCCGGTCCGGAGACGTACGCGATGTCGCGATGGCCGAGCGAGACGAGGTGCTCCAGCGCCTGCACCACCCCGCGGGGCGTGTCGATGAACACGCTCGGCACACCGCGCGTCTGCCGGTTCACCGCCACCAGCGGAAGCTCATCGGCGAGCCTGGCGAGCGACCTGTCCGAGAGCCGAGACGCCGCGAGGATGACCCCGTCGAACGACGAGCGAAGCCGGTGCAGCAGCTCGTCCTCGTTCTGGTCGGACTCCTCGGTGTCGACGAGCAGTTGGGAGTATCCGGATGCCTTCAGCTGCTGCTGGGTGCCCCTGATGATGCCGAAGTAGAACGGGTTGGTCACGTCGGAGACCAGCACAGCGATGGCGCGTGCTCTGCCTGAGGTCAGCGCGCGGGCCTGTTGGTTCGGCGAGTACCCGAGCTCGGTCGCGACCCGCTCGATGCGTTGCCGGGTGACGACGTTGACGCGTCCCGGATTGGAGAGCGCACGCGAGGCGGTCGAAACGGCGACTCCCGCCCCGGCGGCGACGTCCGCGAGCGTCGGAGCGCGCTGCGCCTTCTCGCCGTGCTGGGTCTCGCCCATGCGCACAGCAAACCACAGCGACGAGGTTTGGCAAACCGATGGCAAGCGTTTGCCGTTCCTCCACGCCCTGCCTAGGGTCGAAGGCATGAGTTCCGATCCGGCCGTCGACGGCCCCACATGGCAGCTGTCCGGCTTCGGCGATGAGATCGACCAGGATCCGCGCATCCAACTCGCGGTTCTCGAGGCGCTCGGCGCCAGGCACATCGAGGTGCGCAGCGCGTGGGGCGTGAACATCGTCGACCTCGACTCCGAGCAGCTGGCCGCACTGAAGGCGCTCATCCACGGAGCGGGCTTCGGGGTCTCGGCGATCGCGTCGCCCATCGGCAAGGTCGACGTGACCCTCCCGGTGGAGCACGAGGTGGAGCGGCTCGGCAGGGCGATCGCCGCCGCGCATGCCCTCGACTCGCGCTACGTGCGCATCTTCTCCTTCTACCGTGCTGAAGGCGTCGACGCCGCCGACATCAGGGACGACGTGCTCGTGCGCATGCGGGCGCTCGCCGATCTGGCGGAGCGCGAGGGCGTCGTACTGCTGCACGAGAATGAGAAGGAGATCTACGGCGACGTGCCCGAGCGAGTGCTCGACATCGTGGAGTCCGTCGGATCGGACGCGCTGCGTCTCGCATGGGACAACGCCAACTTCGTGCAGGTCGGCGTGCGTCCCTTCACGGATGCCTGGCCTCTGCTGAACCAGCATGTCGAGTACCTGCAGGTGAAGGACGCGCTCTTCGCCGACGCTTCCGTTGTACCGGCCGGCGACGGCGACGGGGAGCTCCTCGAGACCCTCACCGCCCTGCGCGACGCCGGGTACAACGGCTTCGCCTCCCTCGAACCGCACCTCGCCACCGGGTTCTCACTCGGCGGTTTCTCCGGCCCCCGTGCGTTCGGCACGGCCGGCCGCGCCCTCGCCCGCCTGCTCGACACGATCGGGGTCACCTCGGCATGAACGCCGCCATCGCAGAAGACATCGCAGGAGCATCCGCTCGCCTCACCGCCGCCATCGTCGGCTGCGGCGTCATCGCCGACAACCACGTGCAGGCGCTCGCCGCGCAGGGCGAGGTCGACATCGTGGCGCTCGTCGACCCGATCGCCCAGGCGACCGAGCGCGTCGCCGCCCTCGTCGAGGGAACCGGTGCCGCGCGCCCGGCGCTGTTCGCCGAGCTGGAAGACGCGCTGGCCGCGAGAGACATCGACCTCGTCGTGGTCTGCACGCCGAGCGGGCTGCACGTTCGGGTCGCCGAGACGGCGTTGAACGCGGGCTGCCACGTGGTGATCGAGAAGCCGCTCGACGTCTCGATGGGCCGGGCTCGGCGCATCCTCGAGCTCGCGGATGCCGCAGCAGAGCGCGGCCTCGTCACGTCGGTGATCAGCCAGCACCGCTTCGACCCGGCGTCGGTCGTCGTCGCTCGTGCCGCCCACTCAGGCGAGTTCGGTGTGCTGACGAGCGCCGTGGCATCAGTGCCGTGGTGGCGCACCCAGGAGTACTACGACTCGGGCCAGTGGCGCGGCACCTGGGAGCTCGACGGCGGCGGCGCGGTGATGAACCAAGGAGTGCACACCGTCGACCTGCTGGTGTGGTTCCTCGGTCGTCCGATCGCCGTTTTCGCTCACACCGCGCGGATCGCCCACGAGCGCATCGTGGTCGAGGACACCGCCGTCGCGACCGTGCGATTCGAGGGCGGAGCGCTCGCGGTGCTGCACGCAACCACCGCCGGCTACCCGGGTCTCG
>JBQCJQ010000165.1:0-10412 GCA_051952615.1 Humibacter sp. | reverse complement strand
CTTCACTGTTCGTTCACTCCAGACGGGGTGGTGTTAGCGAGGGCGAGACGCCCCCGGTTGATCTCCGGAAGTTCGAGGCGCGGGCCGAAGGCGAAGCGATACCAGCGCAGGTACTTCGGCAGCCACTTGCCGACCTTGAAGTTTGACACGCCGGCCGGCCGGTCGAGCCAGATCGTCGGGATCTCGGCGACCGGCCGCCGCAGTCGCTTGGCCCTCGCGGTCAGCTCGAGGCCGATCTCGAAGCCATCCCGGCTGTCGATGCCGACCTCGCGCACGAACTCGCTGTTGTACGCCTTGAACGAGTTCGTCGCGTCACGCGTGCCGATGCCGCACCAGAAGTGCAGGGACTTGCCTGCCGTTCGCGAGAGGAAGGATTTGAGGCGCGGGCCGCCCACCTGCTGTCCGCCCGCCATGTAGCGCGACGCGGCAGCGACGACGACGCCGCGTTCGACCAGACGCACGAGATCGTCGATCTGCCGCGGGTCGTCACATCCGTCGGCCATGGTCACGACCGTGGTCTTCGCCGACGCGTGGTCGATTCCGTACCTGATGGCGTTCGCCGGACCCCGGCCGTAATCGTTGATCGCGATCGAGACCTGGGGGTGGTCGAGGTGGAACGCGTTGACGGCCTCCACCGTGGTGTCGGTCGGGGTGTCGACGACCACGAGGAGCTCGTAGTCCAGGGTGACCGCCTCGACGATGCGCTCCAACCCGGGGATGATCGCCGTGCCCTCGTTGTATGCGGGGATGACGATCGAGACCCGCGGACGCGCGGACTCCGTCACACCCGCACTCCGTCGCCGAGAAGATTCCAGATGTCGGCGACGGGCTTCTCGGTGCGAAGGCCGCGATACTCGGCGTGAGGCGTCGCGATCACGAGGATGTCGGCCTT
Source organism: Humibacter sp. (assembly GCA_051952615.1). Taxonomy (GTDB): domain Bacteria; phylum Actinomycetota; class Actinomycetes; order Actinomycetales; family Microbacteriaceae; genus Humibacter. Next base: position 9,520 of record JBQCJQ010000165.1, on the reverse strand, counting down.
GGCGAGCACGGCGTCCAAGGGAAGCAGCGTGTCGTCCGTCTCCTCCGTGACGTGCGGATCGGTCGCGATGACCGCCTTCGCCTTGAACTTGAGGACCCTGCGCAGCTTGTAGGAGAGGCTGGAACGGATGTCGTCCGAGCCGGCCTTGAAGGCCATTCCGAGGATGCCGACCGTGAGGTTCTCGAGGTCGTACGCCTTCTCGAGCTGCGTGACGACGTACAACGGAAGGCCTTCGTTGACCAGCATGGCCGAGTGCCCGAGCGAGAACTTGTTGTCGCTGAACGCCGCCAGCTGCATCGTGTCCTTGAACAGGCACGGACCAGCGGCGAAGCCGGCGCCCGGCATGTCCTTGGCTCGCGGATAGTTGTGCGTCAGCCCCTTGCGGATGCGTTCGAAGTCGAGGCCCCGGTCGTTGGCCATCATGTAGAACTGGTTGGCCGCGGCGAACTTGATGTACCGCCACGTGTTCGTGAACAGCTTGGCGAGCTCGGCTTCTTCCGGCTCGAGATCGACGATCTCGTCGGTAAGCGTGGAGAACAGCTCGGCGGCCCTGCGGCGGCCGCGCTCCGAGTGCGACGAGACGATCTGGGGCAGGGAGAACAGCTCCTCCATCGCCTTGTGCTCGGCGATGCGCTCGGGGCAGAACGCGACCTCGATGTCGAGTCCGAGCCCCGCGATGGTGCGTTCGACGAGAGCGGTGACTCCCGGGTAGACCGTGCTGCGCAGGATGAGCAGCTGGCCGTCGCGGAAGAAGTCGCTCGTCAGCATCAACGCCCGAGGGATGGCGTTGGGATCGGGGTTGAGGTGCTCGTCGACAGGGGTCCCGATCACGACGACGACATTGCGCGCCGTCGCCACGACGGCCGGATCGATGGATGCCGTGAGCATGCCGTCGTCGAGAGCCTTGCGGAGCACAGGTTCGGCGCCCGGCTCGCTGAACGGCAGCTCGCCGCGAAGGATCGTCTCGACGGTGCTCGGATTGATGTCGTAGACGACGGTCCTCGAGCCTCGGTCGGCAAGTGCGATGGCCAGAGGGAGACCGACGTGCCCACCACCGCCCACGACGACGACATCGTTCTCAAATGTGTGTGTCAAGCCGGGTTCCCATCAGATCGCGGAAGGCGAGGAGCCAATCAAGAATAACGGCTCATGGCTGATGCCGAGGTCACTCTGGTACGCCGGAAAGCTGCGAGCCGTCACACGTCGGCCGCATCCGCGAAGGCGTTCCTCGGCACGAAGAGCAGCAGCACGGCGCACACCGCGGCGGTGAGGCCGCACACGATCCACACGGTGTAGTACCCGCTGAGGGTTCCGGCGGTGTCGGTCGACGAGGCGTTCGGGTTGGCGAGCGCGATGCCGAAGACGGCCGACGCGATGGCCCCGCCGACGGTTTTCACCGAATTGGTCAGCCCGGTCGCGACGCCGGTGCTGTGCAGCGGAGCGGCGGATGCCGCAGCGGCCGGCAGCGCTGCGACGAGTGCTCCGGAGCCGAGGCCCGCGATCACCATGTTGAGCAGCACCTGCGTGTAGCCCGTGTGGAACGGGATGAACAGCAGGTACCCGACGGCGACGAGCACGCTCGCGCCGATCAGGGCGATGCGGGGCATGACCCATCTCGTGACGACGGGCAGGAGCATGGCGCCCGCCACGAGGGCGATGAGATAGACGCCGACGAGGATGGAGGTCTGGCCGGCCGACGCTCCCAGTCCGTAGCCGTACGTGTCGACATCCGTTCGCGCGAACGTGGAGAGCGGCACCTGTGCGCCGAGCACGCTCACCCCGAAGAGACCGGCGGTGACGAACACCGGCCACAGCGATGCCGAGCGGAAGAGCCGCACGTCGATCAGGGGCTCGCGTTGGCGCAGCTCATAGAGGCAGAACGGCACGAAGAGCAGCACGCCGACGAGCAGCGCGATCCACGGCAAGGGCGATGCGACCCCGTCGAGTCGCAGAAGGCTGAGACCGCCTGTCACGCCGAGCAGGGCGAGAGTGATCAGCACGAGGCCACCGGTGTCGAACGGGGCCTTAGCGGCGCGGCGTGCGACGGCGTCCGATGATTCCTTGATGCCGAAGAGCACGACGAAGAAGCACAGCACGACCGCGACGGCGGGAACGAGCAGCAGCACGGGCAGTGGGAATGCCCCGTCGAGCGCGCCGGAGGAGAGAGCGCCCGCGATGGCACCGATCTCGAGCGCTCCGACCAGGAAACCGGCCGAACGGCGGGTGAGCGCCGACGGCGCATCGTGGCCCTGGCTCCTGGTGAAGACGATCGCGATCTCCAGGGGCAGCCACACCGTGTAGAAGCCCTGCACCGCCCATGCGATGAGGAAGAGCCAGAACACTCCGGAGAATGCCAGCATGAGCGACGCGACCGCGGTGATGCCGGTGGAGATGAGCAGCATGCGGCGGTGGCCGACGAGGTCTCCGAGCTTGGCGAACGCGGGCACGGCGATGGCGGACGCGGCGAGCTGAGCGGCCTCCAGCCAGTTGAGCTCGGGATCGGGCACTCCGAGGAAGATCGCGATGTCGTGGTACAGCGGCGTGTAGTAACCCTGGATCACGCCCGAGGTGAACTCCACGAACACCAGGAACCCGACGACAGCGGCGATCGATCGCACTCCGACCCGTGCCGTGGGAATGACGGATGACATGCGGTTGCTCCTTCTCGGCGTCAGCGCTCGGCAGGAAGGGATCGGATCAGCGAGCGGTAGAAGCGCTCGCCGCGTTCCAGCGCGTCGACGGTGACGTGCTCGTCGATGCCGTGGATGCTCTCCCGCTGCTCTCCCGTCATGGTCAGCGGGGCGAGCCGGTACGTCGCATCGCAGATCGCGTGGAAGTGCCTGCCGTCCGTGGCGCTCAGCTGGATGTACGGGATGCTCGGGGTGGCCGGATAGGCGCCGCGCACCGCCGCGGCGATGATGGCGAACTGCTCGTTGTCGATCGGCGAGACGGGGGAGGGGTCGGAGTGGTCCTCGACCCGCACGGTGATGTCGGCGTCACGGATGACCCTGCGCACCCGCCGTGCAACACTCACCGTCGAGTCGCCGGGCGCGATCCGCACGTTGAGCACGGCCGATGCCCGCTCCGGCAGCACGTTCGAGGCCGTTCCGCCCTCGAGCACGGTCACGGCGACGGTCGTGCGCACGACGGCCGCGGCCTCGCCGCCCATCCCCGAAAGCACGCGTGCCCCTAGCCAGGGCGCCGCGGCCGCAATCCTCAGGAGGCGGCGCCTCATGCCGGTGGTGCCGGAGGAGAAGGCACGAAGCATGTCGCGGGCGACCTCGGGCATCCGCGCAGGGAAGGGGCGGGAACGCAAACGGCCGACCGCCCGCGCGATGCCGTCAGTCGCGGTGAGCTTCGGGGGAGCGGACGCGTGACCGGGCTGCGACCGGGCCGTGAGCCGCAGGGTTGCCGTGCCCTTCTCGGCGACCCCGACCATGGCGGCGCTCATGCGGATGCCGGAGAGCGGCTCGTCGACAACGGCTCCGCCCTCGTCGAGCACGATCCATGGCCGGATGCCCCGCTCGACGAACAACGCGACGGCGGCCTTCGCCGCCGTTCCGTATGTCTCCTCGTTGCCGCCCAGCCAGAGGTAGACGTCGCGCGCCGGCGCGTAGTCCTGGGCGAGCAGGTTCTCGGCTGCGTCGAGCAGCACGCAGACCGCACCTTTGTCATCCAGCGTTCCGCGTCCCCACACGATGCCGTCGGCGATCAGCCCGGAGAACGGCGGGCGGCTCCATGCGGCTTCGTCGCCGACGGGGACCACGTCGTAGTGCGCCATCAGCACGGCGGGCGAACCGCTCGTGGCACCCGGCCAGCGGAAGAGCAGCCCGAAGTCGGTGACCTTCTCGAGCTCCAGACGCTCGTGGACCAGCGGGTAGAGCTCGCGCAGCAGACCCTCGAACTCGTGGAACGCTGTCGGTCCGCTCTGCTCGACGTGGGCGGAGATCGTCGGCACCTGCACCAAGCGCGAGAGTCGGTCTGCGATGCCCTCTCGCACCTCGGTAGTGCTCATTCGATCAGGGTATCCGGCGTCGGCTCCCTCGGAGAGATCCCCCTGAGGTACGGGGCAAGTGATACCACGGGTGGACGACTCGGGAGGGCGGATTCGGAAGGCTGGATGACGTCAGAGAGTGGCACATCGAGGAGGGACACCATCATCGACGCCGTCAACGCCTTCATCCAGTCAGCGGTCAGCACGCCGTGGATCTATGTCGTGATCGTGCTCTTCGTGTTGGTCGACGCCTTCCTGCCGCCTGTGCCGAGCGAGTCGGTCGTGATCGCCGCCTCGGCGGCGGCCGTGTCGCTCGGAAGGCCGGACATCGCCCTCGTCGTCGCGTGCGCCGCGATCGGCGCCATCGCCGGAGACAACATCACGTTCGCCATCGGCCGGCTGGTCGGCATCGACAGGTTCGCCTGGATGCGCGGACGTCGAATGCGGGCCGCTCTCGGCGCTGCCGGGCGCGGGATGGCCCGGCGTCCGGCGGTGATCCTGATGACCGCGCGCTACATCCCGGTTGGTCGGGTCGCCGTCAACCTGGTCGCGGGGGCCTCCGGATTCCCGCGTCGCCGGTTCTTCGGGCTGTCCGTGATCGCGGGCGTGACCTGGGCGGTGTACTCGGTCGGCATCGGGCTGATCGCCGGCCACTGGCTTCACGGCAATCCCGCCCTGGGTATGCTCGTCGGCATCGCGGCAGGCGTGGCCACCGGTCTGATCATCGATGTGGTGATGCGGATCGCCTCCCGTCGGCGAGCGCGCACGGAGGACTCCACGCAGGCGTCGGATGTGCGGCCGGCACCTGCCGCGGAACTCAGCGAGGTGGAATGAGCGACACGAACGCGACAACGATGCGGTCGGGGCGCCGCCTCGACGCACCTCGCGCGCTGCTCTGGGCCGTCGCCGTGTGCGGACTCGCGGTCACCGTTCCCGTCCAGGCGACGCTGGGAACCACGTACTACGGCGTCCCCGTCGTCATCGCGCTTGTGCTGGCGGCGGCGCAAGGGGCGGCGATCGTTCTCAGCATGATCCAGCCGCTCGTCGCGGTCATCCTCAGCGTCGTCGGCCTGCTGGGTTTCTCGGTGCTGTCGACTCCGCTGCAGCCCTGGCCGGTCGCCGTCATGTCGATGATCGCGCAGTGTCTGGTCATCCTGCTCGTCGCCGTGCGCACCGGCTGGTGGCTGAGCCTCGTCGCCGCGGTCGTCGGCGCCGGCGGCGCGTTCGTCGTCGCCCTGGTGATCTCGCACCCGGGATCGGGTGCGGTGACGGCCGACCTCATCGTCTTCACGGCGCTCAGCGGGGCATCCCTGCTGGTCGGGGCACTCGTGAATCAGTGGGCCGCTGTGAGTGCGCAGCTGGTGCAGGAGCGAGCGGTCTCTGCTGCTGAGCTCGCGCGCCGTGAGGCTGCAGAGGACCGCACGCGGCTCGCACGTGAGCTGCACGACGTCGTTGCGCACGGCATGAGCGCCATCCAAGTGCAGGCATCCTCTGCCCGATACCGCATGCCGTCGCTGCCCGACGACGCAGCAGCGGAGTTCGACGCGATCGCCGCGCTCGCGCGCACCTCGATGGCCGAGATGCGCACCCTGCTCGCCGTGTTGCGCAACGAGGAGACGACGACAGAGTCCGTTCCGCAGCCTGGTGTGGCTGACATCCCTCGGCTCGTCGAGCTCGCGGGCCGCGCCGGCGCTCGGGTCAGTCTGGACGACGGGATGTCGCCCGGCGATGTCTCATCGCTCGATCCGGTCACCTCGCTCACGGTCTACCGCGTCGTACAGGAGTCCCTCAGCAACGTCGCACGGCACGCCACCGGCGCCGACACCCTCGTGACGCTGCGGCAGACCGACGGCGTGATCAACGTCGAGGTGCGCAACGGCGTGCCGGATCGGGCGCCGGATGCCGTCGGTGCTGCAACCGAGACGGGCGGAGGACACGGCATCCGCGGAATGCGCGAGCGTGTGGGTCTGCACGGTGGCACGCTGGAAGCCGAGGGCACGCACGACGGCGGATTCGCGGTGCGCGCCACCATCCCAGCCCGACCGTGAGAGGACACGCATGACGGTCACCGTGCTCGTCGCCGACGACCAGGCGATGGTGCGCGCCGGATTCTCGGCCATCCTCGGCGCCCAGCCGGGCATCCAGGTCGTCGGACAGGCGGCGGACGGCGTCGAGGCCATCCGCTTCGCGCGAGAGCTGAGGCCGGATGTCGTTCTGATGGACGTTCGCATGCCGAACCTGAACGGCATCGACGCGACGCGCGAGCTCGTGAACCCGAGCCGAGGGGAGCCGTACGTGCCCCGCATCCTCGTGCTCACCACGTTCGACGCCGACGACTACGTGTACGACGCGCTCGCGGCGGGAGCCAGCGGTTTCCTTCTCAAGGATGCCCTCCCCGACGAGCTCGTTCACGCCGTGCGAGTGGTCGCCGCGGGAGACGCCCTGCTCGCGCCGAGCGTGACGAGGCGACTCCTCGAGCGGTTCGCGACGCAACGACCCTCCGCACCGCGCAAGGCGCAGGCGCTCGCCGATCTCACCGAGCGTGAGCGGGAGATCCTCGTGCTGATCGCGAAGGGCCTCTCGAACGGCGAGATCGCGACGCAGCTGTTCATCGCCGAGCAGACCGTCAAGACGCACGTCAGCCGCATCTTCACGAAGCTCGGCGTGCGGGATCGCGTGCAGGCGGTCATCCTCGCCTACGACGCCGGGCTGGTCGAGCCGGCGTCTTAGGGTGCGCGCTGCTCGACCTGCGGGGGTACCGCGGTACGGGTCGGGAATGGCTCCACGCGGTGATTCGGGCGGCGACACCCCGTTCGTACGTTCTCCCCGGCGGCCCGATCGGGTCGACCGGGAGGAGAGCGAACCGTGTCCGTCGACATCCGATCAGAAGCACCGCAGGCCGCGCCGCATCGGCCGGCGGGCCGTGACACCGCAGTAGACCTCGCCAGGGCCTGGTGCCTCTGCGCGGTCGTCGTGCTGCATGCGCTCATGGTCGGCGTGACGGTGGGCGCAGGAGGCCCGGTGCTCGAGAATGCACTGGAGAGCTGGTCGGGGCTGGCACCCTTCACCTGGCTGGCTCAGGTGATGCCCCTCTTCTTCGTGCTCGGCGGCTTCTCGGCCTTCACGCAGTGGTCGCGCCTGAGCGAGCATGGGATGTCCGCGTCCGGCTACGTCGCCATACGCATGCGCCGCCTGCTGGGGCCATCGGTCGTGGCCATCGGCGCGATGGTCGTCGTGCTCGCGGCGCTCTCGATGTTCGGCATGCCGGCCGACCTGGTGGGGATCGCCGGGTTCCGGCTGAGCCAGCCGCTGTGGTTCCTCGGGGTGTACGCGGGCACCACCGCCCTCGTTCCGGTCATGGCCGCTGCGCACAGGCGAGCGCCGGTGGGCACCGTCGTCGCGCTCGTCGCCGCTGTGGCCGGAGTGGACGCACTCCGCGCCGTGACCGGGTTGACGGCGATCGGCTTCCTCAACCTCGCGTTCGTGTGGCTGCTGGTGCAGCAGCTGGGATTCTGGCTCGCAGACGGCCGACTTCCCCGCTCCCGTTCCGTCATCGCTGTCGTCGTGGTCGCCGCGTACGGCACGCTCGCGGTGCTCTGCACCACGGGCGTCTACTCATTCGACCTGCTCTCCGACCTCAACCCGCCGTGCTGTGCGCTCGTGCTCCTCGGCGTCGGTCAGCTCGCCCTCTTCGAGCTGGCACGGCCGACGCTGCGCAGGATGCACGAGCTGCGGTGGCTCGGCGCCGCCACGACCGCGATCAACGCGCGCGCCATGACGATCTACCTCTGGCACATGCTGGTGCTGGTGCTGTCCGCTGGCGGGCTGCTTCTCGTCCACGCATGGCTCCCGCGGCCGCTCAGCCAGGGATGGTGGGAATCGAGGCCGCTGTGGCTCGCGTGGGTCGTGGTCGCGGTCGCGCTCGTGACCTGGGGTGCCGGCAGGTGGGAGGTCGTTGGCCGACCGCGGCCGGAACCGACGCTCGGGACGGGTCGGGCTGCGGCATCCCTCTCGCCTGTGCTGGCCGTGATCGGGGTCGTGATCCTGCTCGTCACCGGATTCACCGTCGCGGCGGGAGTCATCGCGCTGGCGTGCATCGCGACCGCGTTGATCGTGGTCTCACCGCGGTCGTCGGTGCAGTCCTCCGCGCCGTCGCCGCACGCCTCACTTCGGGGCGCCGGTGCACCGAACCGGTGGGCGCTCAGCCTGCGGTGGATGTCGCGAGCGTGGGGATCAGCTCGTCGAGCAGCTCGATGGTCTGCTCCCACCCCCTGACGGCCCTCGTGGGCACGCCCATCGCCAGCACGGGGTAGTCGTTGCCATCCGGATCGAGACGGTCCCCGATGAAGAGCATCTCGGTGAGCCGGATGCCCGTGAGCTCGGAGAGCTTGCCGATGCCATACGCCTTGTCGATGCCGCGACGGGTGATGTCGACAGACGTGGACCCGCCGGAGCGCACCTCGAGATCGGGCAGCAGATCCTGCACGGCCGCGCGCAGCGTGTTCTTCTTCTCGCCGGTCGGATCCCACGCGGCCTTCTCGGAGACCGGCGCCGACTGGCCGAGAGCCGAGAAAGTGATCTGCGAGCCGCGGTCTTCGAGGATCGGACCCCAGGTCTCGGTCTCCCAGTATCCGAGGCGCCGTGCCTCCGACTCCAATGCCCCCAGCGCCCTCGCCTTCTCGTCGTCGGCGAGGTCCTGAGCGTAGATTCGCGTCCAGGCGCCGTCGGCGAAGCGGAAGTATTGGGTGCCGCAGGTGGGCATGAGGTGCAGGCGCTCGAGGGACTCGTGCGGGGCATCCGTGAGCCGCTCCACCACCTGGGCAGAGAACTGCCCGAACTGCCCGCCGGAGATGATGCACACCGGCACCACGTCGAGCAGCGCGATCAGCCGACGTGCCATCGCCGGGTCGAGCGGCGACTTGGAGGCGGCGAGCGTGTCGTCGAGATCGAACGCGACGAGGCGCGGGGAAGTGGTCATCACGATCCTTTTTCGGGGTCGATGGACGATATCAAATCCCCGTCACAACTCCGCGTGGAGCTTCCAGACCAGCTCGGCCGAGCTGCGCCAGCTGAACGCCGCAGCGCGGTCCATGCCGGCGAAGCGCAGCCGCTCGCGCTGGGTCGGGTCGTTCAGCAGCTCGGCGATCGAGTCGCTGAGACGGCCCGGATAGCCGGCGGCGTCCTCGCGCGCAACCGTCACGCCCGCGCCGAAAGCGACCTCGACGACAGCGGGATCGTCCGAGTGCACGACCGGGGTGCCGAAGCGCATCGCCTCGACGACAGGCAGGCCGAAGCCCGAAGCCAGGTTCGGGTACACGAACACGTCCGCCTTAGCGAGCACGACGGCCAGGTCGGCGTCACCGAGAGTGCCGAGCGTGCGCACGCGGCCCTCGGGGAGTCCGGCCTCCATCGCGACGGTGCTCACCCGCTCGCCGTGGAACTCCTCGGGGCCGACCACCACGAGAGGGATGCCCGCGAGGGACGGGCTGGCCATGGCCTGCACGAGCTGACGAAGACCCTTTCGCG
>JBQCJQ010000164.1:0-5833 GCA_051952615.1 Humibacter sp. | reverse complement strand
TCTGCGCCGAGCACGACATCCTGCCCGACACCGAACTCATCGCCGCCTCGTACATCAACGAGGCATGGGACCGCGTGCTCGCCTCCGACGTGCGGTACCGCTTCGTCATCGACGCGGCCACCTTCGCGTAAGGGCGCTCGGCTGGTCGGGAGGCTTAACGTGGAGAGCATGGACAACCGAACCGAGGTGCGGGAGTTCCTCATCTCCCGCCGGGCGCGCATCACGCCCGAGAAGGCGGGCATCGACCCCGTCGGCACGCGCCGCCGTGTGGCGGGTCTGCGTCGCGACGAGGTCGCCCGCCTGGCCGGGGTGAGCGTCGATTACTACACCCGCCTCGAGCGGGGGAACCTCTCCGGCGTCTCGGACAGCGTGCTGGATGCCATCGCCCGCGCCCTTCAACTGGATCGCGCGGAGCACGACCACCTCTACGACCTCGCCCGAGCGGCCGCGGCCACCTCGCGCACGCCGCCGAAGCCGCGCATCAGCACGGTGCAGCCGCCGCTGCAGTACTTGCTCGACTCGATCACCGGAGCTCCGGCGTTCGTGGTCAACAATCGCGAAGACATCGTGGCCTACAACGCGCTCGGGCATGCGATGTACATCGACATGTTCCGAAGCAGCTTCGGTCCGGCCAACTACGCGCGGTTCATCTTCCTCGACCCCCACGCGCGCGACTTCTATGCCGACTGGGAGCGCTCCGCCAGCACGAACGTGGCCATGCTCCGACGGCAGGCCGGCCGCTTTCCGCACGACAAGGGCCTCGCAGAGCTGATCGGCGAGCTCTCGATGCGCAGCGACGAGTTCCGCACCAGGTGGGCCGCGCACAACGTGCATCGGCACTACACGGGCACGAAGCACTTCAACCACCCGATCGTCGGACCGCTCGAGCTCCTGTTCGTGCAGACCGAGCTCGACGAGGACACCGGGCTCACGCTGACCGTCTACCCCGCGGTGCCCGGCAGCCCGACCGACGAGGCGCTGAGGCTGCTGGCGTCGTGGGCTGCCACCGAGGACACCGCTGAGCGCGAGGCGGAGCCCGCCTGACGGCTACTGCCGATCATTGCGCTGAATTGTACAATCAGCGTATGACTGTGATTCCTGCCAGCCTTGCGCGCGCACAGTGGGCGAAGACCCTGGACGAGGCCAAGCGCGAACCTGTCACCGTGACCGAACACGGCCGCGAGACCGTGACCATCATGGACGTCAGTGTCGCCCGCGCTGCACTCGAGGCTCTCGCGCGCAGCACAGACGGTGTCGCAGAGCGGACGGCTGGAGCGTTCATCCCCATCGAGAGCGTTGCGATGGCGCTTCGAGAGCTCGGGTCCGATGGCACGTGGGCACGTGAGCTCGCTGACACACGAGACCTCGCCGCGATGGAGGACCCCTGGGCGACACGCCGATGAAGGCCGTCCTCGACACGAACGTCCTTATCGACGGCGACCTCCAGATGGCCGGGTTCGAGGTCGCCGTCGCCTCGCTGTCATGGGCTGAGCTCCGGTTCGGTGTGACCTGCGCACCGAACCCGACCGAACGCGCCGCTCGTGCACTACGCCTGGACACCCTGCGCGGCATCCTTGGTCCAGGCCTCGCGTTCGACGACACTGCGGCGGAGATCTACGGCACCCTGACCGAACTCGTTGCAGGACTCGGTCGCGACCCGCGGCGCCGTGCGATCGACCTCATGATCGCGGCGACCGCTGCCGCGAACGGCGCCGCTGTCATCACCAGGAACGTCGACGACTTTCGCGGAGTCGACGCCGTTGTTCCGATCGTCGACGCAGACAGCCGATAGCCTGGCGCGGCGGCGACTCGCCTCAGCGCTCCGCGTCGAGCGCGAGGTGCTTGCGGAGCGTGACCGTGAGGTCCTCGACGTGCTCGAGCTGCTCGGCGGAGAGCGCGTCGATGAAGAGCTCGCGAACGGCGCGAAGGTGGGGAACCGATCCGGCTCGGAAGGCCGACTGTCCGACATCCGTGAGCTGCACGTCGACGCCGTGCACGTCGTCGACGCAGGCGACCCGTCTGATGAGGCCGCGCTTCTCCATGCGGCCGAGATGATGCGAGAGGCGGCTGCGCTCCCACTCGATCCGGGTGGCCAGTTCGGAGGAACGCAGCGTCTTGTGGTCGGCCTCGCTCAGCGCGAGCAGCACCTGGTAGTCGCCCGACGAGAGGGATGACTCGCCCTGCAGCCGCGCCGCGAGCCTGGTGCGCAACGCCTCGGCGGTCTCGATGTAGTCACGCCAGATGCGCAGCTGGTCCCGCGTCGGCGTGGCTCGATGCGACTCGTGCGCCACGGTCTCGTACGGCATGGGCAACCTCCGGAATTGATACGTCAATCCCAGTGTTGCAGCATTGACACGTCAATCCGGGATGCCCGGTGAAGACATCCGGGAGGGAAAGGGGTCGTGACGACCATGGCCGTGCAGATCGAGGACTTCGAGTTCGGGCTGAACTCGTTCGGAGACGTCGCGACGGATGACGGACGCGTGCTGTCCGACGCGGAGCAACTGCGCCTGCTGGTGCAGGAGGCACAGCTGGCCGAGTCCGTCGGCCTCGACGTGTTCAGCGTCGGCGAACACTACCGAGAGGGAATGGTGGACTCGGCGACGCCGGTGCTGCTCGCCGCGGCGGCGCAGGCGACCTCGGTCATCCGCCTCGGCACGTCGGTGACCGTGCTGTCGACGCAGGACCCGGTGCGGCTGTACCAGGAGTTCGCGACGGTCGACGGCATCTCGGGCGGGCGGGCGCAGCTCGTGCTGGGCCGCGCATCGTCGATCGAGTCGTTCCCGCTGTTCGGATACGACCTGGCCGAATACGAGCAGCTCTTCGAGGAGAAGCTCGACCTCTTCCTGCGTCTCATGCGCGAGGACAGTGTGACCTGGTCGGGCAGGTACCGCAGCCCGCTCAGCGATGTGCGCCTGCACCCGCGGATGCCCGACGGCGGCATCCCGGCGTGGATCGGCATCGGGGGGAGCCCCGACTCGGTCATCCGTGCCGCGCGCAACGGGCTGCCACTGATGATGGCGATCATCGGAGGTCGACCCGAGCGGTTCGCCGGACACGCCGAGCTGTACCTGCGCGCGCTGACCCAGTTCGGGCAGCCCGAGCTGCCGATCGGACAGCACTCGCTCGGCCTGATCGCCGACACGGACGATGAGGCCAAGACGACGTACTGGAAGTACTGGGAGCCCGTGGTCACGCAGATGAGCGAGGAGCGCGGCTTCTACCCACCGACGGCCGCCAGATACGCGGAAGAGGTGCACACCGGCGCGCTCTACGTCGGGTCACCGGAGACCGTCGCGCAGAAGATCGCAGCGATCGCGCGCGCCAACCACCTCTCGCGCTTCGATCTGAAGTACGACCTGCTCCACCTGCCGCGACAGGCGCGCGAGCACAGCATCCGGCTGTTCGGCGAGCGGGTCGCACCGCGTGTGCGCGAGCTGCTCGCCGAGAGCGCCGACGACTGGCAGCTCACCGGCCGGGCGCCCGCGCAGATCACGAAGAGCGGCAAGGCCGTCCATGCCTGACGCCATCACCCCGACGGCAGACACCGTGCGACAGGAGAACGACATGAACGACTTCGCCGACCTCGAGTTCGGCATCGACACTTTCGGGGACCTGCCCCGCAACGACAACGGGGACGTCGTCTCGTACGGCGAGGCGATCCGCGCCACCTTTGCCGAGGCTGTGCTCGCCGACCAGCTCGGCATCGACGCGGTCGCGCTCGGCGAGCACCATCGTCCCGAGTTCGCGATCTCGACCCCCGAGACCGTGCTCGCCGGCATCGCAACCGCGACCACCCGCATCCGGCTCGGCTCCGGCGTCACCGTGCTCTCCTCGGATGACCCGGTTCGCGTCTTCCAGCGGTTCGCCACCGTCGACGCGCTCTCGAACGGTCGCGCCGAGGTCATCCTGGGCCGTGGCTCGTTCACCGAGTCGTTCCCGCTGTTCGGCTACGACCTGTCGGACTACGAGCTGCTCTTCGACGAGAAGATCGACCTCTTCAGCAGGCTGCTCGACGAGAAGCCGGTCACGTGGCAGGGGACGACTCGCGCGGCCCTGCACGAAGCCGACGTGTTCCCGAAGACCGACTCCGGCCGGCTGCGCACCTGGGTGGGTGTCGGCGGGTCGCCCGAGTCGGTCATCCGCACCGCCCGCTACGGCTTCCGCCTCATGCTCGCCATCATCGGCGGAGCGCCAGCGCGCTTCGCACCCTACATCGACCTGTATCACCGGGCGACCGAACAGCTGGGCACCACCGCGTATCCAGTCGGCATGCACTCGCCCGGGTTCATCGCCGCGACGGATGACGAGGCGAAGAGCCTCTTCTACCCGGGCTATAAGGTGATCCGCGACCGCATCGGCGCACTGCGCGGCTGGCCGCCTCTTCGGCGCGAGGAGTTCGATGCCGACGTCGAGCATGGCTCCCTCTACATCGGCTCGCCCGAGACCGTCGCACGCAAGATGGCCGCCGCGATCCGCACTCTCGGTGTCGGTCGGTTCGACCTCATCTACACCGCGGGCGGAGCCATGTCGGCGAGCGCTCGCCTACGCGCCGTGGAGCTGTACGGCACGAAGGTCGTGCCGATGGTGCGCGAGCTGCTCGCCGAGACGCCTACTTCTTCTGAGGTGCGAACGGCGTACCGAGCGCCTCAGCGATCGAGGTGAAGATGCGGGTGGCCGGCGAACTGCAGACCAGGTCGGTCGGGTTGTCGGTGAGCGTGCGGGCCTCGCACTTGCCCGACGGGATGTCACTGTTGGTCATGGTGATGACCGTGGTGTCATCCGAGGTGCTGTAGAACATCGAGGTGTTGTACCCGGGCAGCTCGCCGGCGTGCCCGACCCACCCGTTCTGGCAGCCCCAGCCGAGGCCGTAGCCTCCGTTGCCCGGCCCGTTGAACTCGCGGAACGACTGGAGTCGTTCGATCTGCATGGCCTTGGGCAGCAGGCCGGCACCCGTCGCCTCCGCCCGGCCGAAGCGCAGCAGATCGGTGACGTTCGAGATCAGCTCGCCTGCCGTACCGCCCCACGACGGGTTCCAGTCCGTGGTGTTCGCCGGGTTCTCGGGCGTGCCTTGTCCGCCCTGCAGGGTGAAACCCTGGGCGTGCGGGTCGGGGAAGGCCGCCGATCCTGCGGGGTAGATCGTGTGCGTCATCCCGAGCGGGGTGAGGATGAGCTTGCCGAGCGCCTGCTGATAGCTTTCGCCGCTCACCTTCTCGATGACCTCGCCCAGCAGGATGGTGTTCGTGTTGGAGTAGTCGAACTCGGTGCCGGGCGCGAAGGGCTGAGGCTTCAGGGCGAGCCCGATCTTCAGCAGGTCGTCTGCCGTCCACACCTTGTAGTGCTCCGCGAAGTAGACCTTCTGCCAGGCGTCGTCGAGCGTGTAGCTCGAGACTCCGCTGGTCATGTCGGCCAGCATGCGGATCGTGACCTTGTCGCCACCCTTGACGCCGTCGACGTACTTAGAGATCGGGTCATCGAGGCTGAGCTTGCCGGCGGCAGCCAGCTGCATGATCAGGGTTGCGGTGAACGTCTTCGTGACCGATCCGACCCGCTGATACAGGTTCGTGGTCATGGGTGTCTTGGTGGACGGGTCGGCGACGCCGTAGGCCTTGACGAACAGCCCCTTCGGCGACTGCACCGCGACGATCGCTCCCGGGGCGGCCGCTTGGGCGAACCCCTTCTCGGCTGCCTTGTCGATCGTCGTCGTGAGATCGGAGGACATCGCGGTCGTCGGAAGAGCCGCCGTGCGCGAGACGACCGCTGCCGGATCGCCGACGCAGGTCGAGACCGCAGGAACGGATGACGTCGATGGGGTGGCACCGCTTTGCGTGGC